>CAXGMH010000018.1:0-31094 GCA_964010795.1 uncultured Alphaproteobacteria bacterium | reverse complement strand
GGAATTTATGATTATTTCTTCGCACCGGAAAAATTCTTGAACGCAAAGGTGAGTTTTGAGCAAGATGAACTCAGCGATGTTGACTTAAGAAGTCGTTATGGTCTCGGACTTGGGCATCAACCTTATGAGAGTGAAAAGCGCAATTTGAAGTATGTCGCTTCTCTTCTTTATTTACGTGAAGATTTCAGCGGCCAGACAGAGGCTGAGGATTCTTTGGCTTTTGGCTGGGATCTCGATTACGATCAGGCGTTTTATAACGACCTTTACCGTTTTTATCATGAGCATACTCTTGATGTACCTTTTGATGCGACTGATGCTTTTATTCTTGATACCGAGACAGGGATTAAGGTGCCTCTGAGCAAGGCGCTTCATGCGGCATTTGCCGTTGAGTTTGATTGGGACAACGATCCTGCGCTTGGTATTAAGGAAGAAGATATCGAGTATAATGTCAAATTAGGCTATGAGTGGTAAATATGGAATTTTCAGCGCTGATTACTTTATTTTTTGCGTCACTGGTTTTGATGATAAAGCCAGGCCCATATATGATGACGTTTATTTCCATGTCGCTGGAGGGGAAATGGCGATCCATGCTGACATTCTGGTCGGGTTATGTGATCATGAGAACCTTAGGGTATTATGCATTGCTCGGCTCACTCTCTATGTTGCCGCAGGGTATGGCCTATATTCTTATTTTTATCAAGGCCACGGCAGCGATCGTATTTGTCGTCTTGGGGGTTAATGGCCTGCAAGATAGTATCGGCGCATATAAGCAGGCCGCGCAAAAGCAAAAGGAAGAGCTGACTGGAAAGACAACCTTTTCTCTTTTTTCGGCTGGTTGTTTGCTGTGCCTTTCAAACCCGTATGACCTTATCTTTATTTTGGCAGTTGTGCCGGCCTTGCTACAAACCACTGAGTTTTCATTTCTTGATATCACCTATGTTCATTTGACAGTGACTTTGGCCGATATTCTGGTGCAGCTCTCTTATATTTTGCCTTTGTTGTATGTGCGCAATTTCATGAGCCAGCCTTTATTGCGAAAGATTAAAATCGGTTCATCTGTGGCATTGATTTTGATCGGTGCTTATATCTTTGTGAATCTCTTGTTGCAATGGGATCTGGCGCAAACAGATCTTATTTCCAAGGTGCCAAGTTGAACGCGTACAGGCTCATTGCTGTATGTGCGTTTTCACTGATATTATATGCGTGTGCCCCTTCATTAAAGCTTCCCGAGCTTGAGCGGGAAGACATAGAAAAAGAAGCCGAGCTACAGCGCAACCTCGCTTTGGATCTCCGTTTTGAGGAGCAAAAGAAACTTCTGAATGTTGGCCATAAAATCCTGCAAACTGGTGCGCCGCTTTGTCGGGATGTGAGTAATTCGGTCGGCTTGTTTGTGTGGAATGCGCATTTTTATGATTTCAAGCCTTATCGTTCTGATATTGCCAGACTTTATAATCTCGATCGTGATATCTATGTGTTTCATGCGGTTGCGGGCTCGCCAGCTGAAGGAGCGGGGATTAAGGCAGGGGCTCGGATCGTTTCCGTGAATGGGCATCAAATGGAGCCGGGGCCGAAGGCTTCAGAGCAGTTTGCAAAGGCACTTAATGATCCTCTTAATAATGAGACAGCGCAAATCACCTATGTTCAGGACGACAAGGTTTATGAGACAGAACTACCCTTTGATCCTGTTTGTGATTACCGCCTGATTTACGAGCATGAGAATATGGAGGTAAATGCTTATGCCGCGCAGACGAAGGCAGGCAAACCACGTATAATAGTTACCCGCGGTATGATGCAATTCACTAATGAGTCTGAATTAGCAGGAATCATGGCGCATGAGCTTGCCCATCATTTGCTCGATCATCTTGATAAAGGCGCTATGAATATTTATGCGGGCAGGGCTGTCGGTGCTGTTCTTGACTGGACGGAAGCGCTGATTTTTCTGGAAAAACCCGATAATGATATGCGCGATTATTTAGGCGATAAGGCTCGCCGCATTTATAGCCAGTCTTTTGAGGCGGAGGCCGATTATCTCGGCCTTTATATTTATTTTAATGCCGGCTATCAAATACAGGACTATGCATCCTTCTGGCGCCGTATGGCGAGTGAGATTTCGATCTCTTATATCGATCATGCCGTCACGCATCCCGCGGGGCCCGAGAGGACGCTCTTGATCGGCAAGGTTGAAGAGGAAATAAAGCGAGCAGTTGCCAAAGGTAATAAAAAACCTATATGGCCTAATCTAGCTTCTAAAGTATGGAGCCGAGCACAACTTAGATATATGCATGAGGGAAGCCATGGTAACCCCTGATAAAGTGCATACATATGTATTATTTGCTTGCTAAAAAAAGCCCGCCAAGCTTTAGGTTGTGTTAAAATAACAGGTATTACGACAAAGGATCGGCTATGCTTTCACAAGACACCATACAAAAGTCAGAAATGGGGGCGCGTGGCGCTATGCTTGGAGGGCAGAAGAAAAGCACTGTTCGAATGCTTTTTATTGAGGATAATGAGTCCGATTTTCATGTTCTAAAAAAACACGCTGAGGCAACAAACGGGCCGCGCAAATATGAGCTTGATTGGGCGTCAAGTTATCAGCAGGGACTTCGTAAGCTTGAATCAGAGCATTACGACCTCGTTATGGTTGATTATGTGCTGGATGAAAGCAACGGGATAGAGTTGGTTAAATCACTAAACTCTGTTGCGGCCTATCCACCCTTTATTCTCATGACCCATTATGATGATTACCGATATTATGATGATAGTGTGGAAGCGGGGTTCTACGACTACCTCATAAAAGGAGAGGTCACACCCTCACTTCTTGATCGTTTCGCTCTTTATGCAATTGAGCGCAGAAAGGTTGAAACAAAACTGCGCTATGAGCGTCAATGCTTCCTCTACGCCTTAGAGCGCTTGCCTTATGTGGTGTTAAGAACAGATATAACTTTTCGCATAACAGATACGAATAAGCGTGGTCTGGATATGTTTGGCTGCGAGCAAAGTGATCTCGTCGGGGCGGGCGTGTTTGACTTTATTCAAACACCGCACAAGCAAGAGATAATCGATCAGTTTTTCTCGGGTCACCATCAGGCCGTAAGTTTTACAAGCCTTATACAAAAAGAGGTGTCTGAGCGCTCATCCGTATCGGACAAGACGGTTTTATGGGACTGTTTGTATCGCGACTTTGAGTCAGAGAAGGGCTATTTATTTATCGGCAAGGATATCAGTGACCAGCTTCGCATAGAGCCAAGTGATGATGAAACTCCGGAAACTCTGGACGCAGCACTATCAAGAGCGGCACGCAGTTTTGGTAACAAGTCTTGATGCAATCTGCCGCTTGCCCATAGGTTAAACATATTCGATCGCACGGTCTTGATCTTTCCATTCGTCAAAGCCGCCGGCATAATTGTAGAAATCGCAAACAGCATTTGTTGCGGCAAATGCCTCGCAAGCTTGCTGGGATCGGCCTCCGGCCTTGCAATAGAAAATAATGGCTTTGTCAGGATTACGTGGCGCATGGCCGGGGTGGCATTGACTGAGTGGCATAAAGACAGCCCCCTTGATATAACCCTGTAGATATTCCTCGGGCTCGCGCACGTCAATGAGGACGGCTTCTCCGCTTTTTACGAGGGTTTCGACGGTGTCTGCGTCAATGTGTTTTATTGGTTGCATTTGGCTATCCTTTTCTCAACGAATTATATAGATTAGGATAAACAAGAAAAAAGGGTAAAGCTATGGTTGGATTGATTGTTGTTGGTATTATTGCTGCTGTTATTTACGTTTGGTATGCGCTTATTGTGACACGTTCTAATAAGGCTTTGGAGGCGCTGTCGGGTGTCGAGGTTCAGCTGCGTAAACGTCATGATTTGATTCCGAATATACTTGCGATTGCAAAGCGCTTTATGGCGCATGAGAAGGAGACACTCGAGAAAATTACAGCTCTGCGCCAGATGGCCGAAGATAAATCGACAACACGCAATCCTGATGAGGCTGAGGAGTTGTTTGACATTGAAAATCAGATCGAGGGTTTGATGAAGGGGTTGATGGTACAGGTTGAAGCCTATCCCGAGCTTAAGTCGGATACAGTCATGTTAGAAGCGCAGCAAACTTACCGTGAGGTTGAGGATAATATCTCTGCGGCTCGTCGCTTCTATAATGCTTCTGTGACCTCGTTAAGGAATACGGTTATGATTTTCCCGGGCACGCTCATTGCAAAATTGGCTAATGCCAAGGATATGCCTTACTTTGAAGTTGAGGACAGCACTGTTATGGCGCCTGTTTCGGCTGAGGATAGCTTTTCAAAGTCATGAAATCCGACGTCAGATATATTGATGTAACGGGTTTTCCAGAAAGTGACCCGGTCGCGATCCATTCTTTCGATAGTGGGAGGGAAGGACCTCAGCTTTTAATACTGGCAGGGATTCATGCCGGAACTGAACCTATGCCTGTTTATGCGGCGCAAACAATTCTAAAGAAACTGCAAGACGGGACCATCACTTTGGAAAAGGGCGCGTTGACTATGGTGCCGCTGGCCAATCCTATGGCGCATAAACTCGGTCAGCTTTTCTATCACAAAAACCTAAACCGAATGATTTCACCGGAGGCGCCGGATGATATTTACGAAGGTTGGTTGGCAAAACATATAATTGCGCCTCTGATTGATGCGTCCGAATACGTTCTGGATTTGCATACGACGCGTTCGGAAACACCTGCCTATGCCATACAAGAAGGTAATAGTAAGGCCGCCTATGACTTTGCATATGGTTGCGGTGCCGGGCGCATTATTCAGGGCTGGGGCGATATGTATGATGGACGTACGGATCTGAGTATAGGAGATACAGGCACGTACTCTGTCGCCAAAGGCAAGGTCGCGGTGACTTTTGAATGTGGTCACAACCCTGATCCCGCGGCGATTGCTGTTGCTGAATGCGCAATGCTCAATGCTCTTGCCTATCTTGATATGGTGGCGCAGCCGCAAGCAGTTGAGTTTGAGCCTGAGATTGTCAAAGCGGTTCATCTTATGACGATGGAAGAAGGGCTTACCTTTACAAAGAAATTTGTGAATTTTGAAGCGGTGAAAAAAGGTGATACGATTCTGGTTGATAAAACCACAGGCAAAATGGCCAAATGCGCGCCAATTGACGGTGTGATTTTATTGCCCAAGTTAGATGCCGAGGCTGGTGCGGAATGTGCTTATTTCGGAGAGATTACACAGTATTTTCGTTCCGGGCTGTCGCCATACGGAGCTGATCTTCAGCCTCAATCCAAGACTTGAGGTGGGCTGGCATTTCCGGTCTGTCACCGTGATTTTTATCAATAGCATCCAAAAGATTTTCGATAGGCACGATCTCTTTGCGCTTTTTGTTATAAAAGTTACCTTTGACAAGGCCGATGGCGGCCACGGCGCCTGCACGTTCTCCTTTGGCATAGATGAATCGCTGTTCGATATAGGCCCATTTGTCGTCCCACCAGATTAGCTTTGTATGGAGCTTATAGTGCTGAAAGGGGTCTAAGGGCAGGCGATAGCGGATAGTCGCGGCAGATAGAATGGGCACAGCCTTTCCCTTTATCATCATATCCAAAAGTCCGGTACGCAAGATCAGGTCAAGACGCCCGAGATCCATGATCGTAAGATAACGGCCGTTATTCATGTGTAAATTTGTATCCAGATCATTGGGCAGGACGCGCAGGCCGATAACGGATGCGTCATTTGGAAGATGCAGTCTTTTGCGGAATAGGGATAAAACCCATACATAGATCATGCGGAAGAGGAGGTTCATGGAGGTCCTGTTCTGTGCTTTCCTGATCTAGTCTTCGAGAACGGCTGCGAGCTTCATGGCAAAGCCCATTGAGCCTTGAACCTTGAGCTTGCCAGTCATAAAGGCCATGTTTGGGTCTTGTGTTCCGTTCAAGATTCCGACAAAAGTGTCCTTTGATGCTTTAAGCGTAACGTCGGCATCATCATCACGGCCTTCTTCGATGGTCATCGGGCTTTCGGTCGTGTCGACGAAAATGAATTGGTCTTCATCGATTACGAATTTAATGGTTTTGCCTGTAATGCCGCCGAATTGAAGCTTTTGCTTCAACGTGTCTAATTGGCTTTGTTCAATCATAATGGTATCTCCTTTATAGCTTTATAGACCATTCTATGTGACTTTGACCTAGCCCGAGAGGCAACGGCGTGACCTGTCCTTCGCCCGGCACATCAAGTTTTACGACCTCTTGTGGCGTCTTTATTAAGGTAAAACTTTCCTGAGATAGGGCAATGCCGTACCAGTTTGGCCCGTTATGACTTAAAAAGCGTTTGAGACGCTCTTGCCCGTCAGGCTGGGAAAGGTCAATGCCGCTTTCTTCAAAGGCTTGCGCGTAAAGCTGTGGGGCGATCCCTCCTGTGAAGCAACCTGCGGCACAACCACAATCGGTGGCTTTTTGGGTGTGCGGGGCGCTGTCTGTGCCGGCAAAGAACTGTGTGTTGTCCGAAGCGGTTGCCGCCTCACGCAAGGCCGCACGGTCTTCTTCGAATTTGAGCAAGGGCAGGCAATACAGGTGATATTGGCAGCCCTTAAGCAGATGGCCGACTGTATATAAAAGATGCTGCGGGGTAATGGTCGCGCCCATATTCGCGCCAGCCTGTTTAACCAGATCCACACCTGTTTTAGTGGTCAGATGCTCGGCGACGATCTTCAGGTCGGGCATAGCCTCGATGGCGCGGGGCAGCCGCTCCTGATAAAAAATTTCTTCGGCATTCTTATTGCGGTCAAAGTAATCTTCGGCCTCCAGCCCATGCTCTTCGCCATGAGTGCATAAAACTACACCGCAATCTGACATGGCTTCAAAGACACCGTTCTTAATAAATTCTTCAAAAGGATAGCCGAAATCAGCGCCTGTCGTGCCATGAGGCGGATAATATTTGCAGGCGCGTAAAAATCCTGATTTGGCACCTCCCTCAATCATTTTTGGGGTTGTGTGTTTCGTCAGGTAAAGCGGGACAATGACGTCCTTGAGCCGGTCACCGCCTGATGCCAGGATCTGCTTGAGATAGTTTTCAATCGATTCGAAATCCAAAGGGTCTGCTTCTAAAACCTTCGCAAGTGGCGGTCTGGTGTTGGGCATTGCCAATGTGCCGTAACAGCCCATATCAAGCTGTGCCTGAATGAGCGGGGCAAGAAATCCGTCTTGACGGAGATGGCAATGAAGATCGTGCCATTTAGGAAGAGTGAAAGAAATCATTGCTTTACCTGCTAAGCGGTTATCCTTTATAAAAGACATAGCAAAAAGGAAAAGATATGACCAGTGCAAAGCTTAGATTTTACAATTCTTTAACACGCCAGAAAGAAGACTTTGTCCCTCTGGATGAGGGGAATGTACGTCTGTATGCTTGTGGCCCGACGGTTTATGATTATGCCCATATAGGAAATGCGCGCGCAGCAGTTATTTTTGACCTTCTGGCACGTACGCTCAAGCTCTTTTATCCGAATGTCACTTATGTCTCTAATATCACCGATGTTGATGACAAGATTATTGCAGCGGCTCGGGAAACGGGGGAGACGATTGATAAGATCACCGAGAAATTCACCAATATTTATAATGATGATATGAGTGCGCTTGGCGTGATCGGAGCGGATATTCAGCCCAAAGCAACTACGCATATCGAGGCTATGATAGAACAAATACAAAAGCTGGTTGATAAAGGACACGCCTATGCCAAGGACGGTCATGTCCTGTTTCATGTTCCATCTTTTGCAAAATATGGCGGGCTGTCTGGGCGAAACCGTGATGAACAAATTGCTGGTGCAAGGGTGGAGGTCGCACCCTATAAGCAGGATCCGGCTGACTTTGTTTTATGGAAGCCGAGTAAAGATGATGAGCCGGGTTGGGACAGCCCTTGGGGGCGTGGACGTCCCGGGTGGCATATTGAATGCTCTGCTATGGCAGAAACGCATCTTGGCATACCCTTTGATATTCATGGCGGAGGCGCTGATCTGAAATTCCCGCATCATGAAAACGAGATTGCACAAAGCTGCTGCGCATCCGGAAGTGCTGACGATTTATCTTCCTATGCCAAATATTGGGTGCATAACGGCTTCCTGACTGTTGAGGGAGAGAAAATGTCTAAGTCTCTGGGCAATGTTACTTTGGTTCATGACTTGATCGAACAAGGCGTAGAAGGGGAGGCTATACGCTTAACGCTTCTATCTGCGCATTACCGCCAGCCGCTTGATTGGACGGCGGAGCAGCTAAAACAATCGCAAAAGACCTTGAAACGCTTTTACCGCATATTGATCGACCATATAGATAAAGGCGTACAGCCCGGATTTCATGATGATGATTTTCTTGAGGCCTTATGCGACGATTTGAATGTGCCCAAGGCTTTGTCTGTTTTGCATTCTTTAGCCAAGCAGATCGAAAAAGAGGGTGCCGATCTTGAGGTTCTTTCTGCCTTTGTGAATGGCGGCCTGGCTTTGGGGCTGTTCCAAGATGATCCGGAAATTTGGGTCAAGGCAAAGGAAGCTTCATTGTCGGATGCGGAGATACAGGCCCAAATAGACGCACGCGCACAAGCCAAAGCTGATAAAAATTTTGCGAAGGCCGACCAGATACGCGATGAGCTTCTCTCTCAGGGAATACAGCTTAGAGACAGCGCCGAAGGGACTGTTTGGGACGTTGTAGAATAAACGTACTTTACTGTTAAGGTTTAGTCATTTAGCGACGATGGTTCAGTTGCATGGTGCTTTGATTGTTCCTACTTGCCATGGCAAGGAACAAGATCAGCCATAACCAGCCTAGCCCTGATTTTTCTTTGCGGCGTTCGAGCATTTTTTTGATGGCCATAGAGAAGGCAGCCATTTCAGCTTCGAAACGTTCTTGACGCTTTTTGTTCTCGCTCTTGCGTATATGTTCTTCTGCCTTAAGCCAAAGCTGTAGGCCGAGGGCGCAGGCTTTAGGGTCTCTTTTGACCTCAAGCAACCTAGTGTCCATAGCGCTTCGCGCAGAGTCGAGCTGATCTTCGAGTAATTCAACCATAGGCGAATCCGGTCCGAAGTCTTTGCGGGCTTGAATAACTCTGCGTTGAAGTTCCTTGTAATCTTTTCTTAGAGAGTGAAGCGGCTGGTCAATGCAAGCATAGGCATCTGTCTCGGTTTTTATATCATCGAGCTTGGTTGCGCGATCAAAATTGATTTCACCATTGCGGAATGCTTGGTCGGGCTGTCTTGCCAGAGTTTCGGCTACATCACGCACGTCGCTTTCAACTCCGCTCTTTTTAGCGGTTTTGGAAGCTTTCGCTGAATCGCTTTGTGCTGTCAGGACTGACAATGCAGCCATGTGATCCTCCTCAGCTCTTTTTTATAAAAGAGCTATCCCTAAGTCTCACATTATCCAAAAAGGTTGAATAAAACCTTAAAAAATGACGGCTTTGTATTTGGTTTGCAGATCAAGTGCTGTAACAGTTCGGAACCTAGAGGCCGATAGCTGCGCAGTAAGTCTCAAGCAAGGCTTCTTCTTCGTCACGCTTCTCGGAGTCCATTTTACGCAAGCGCACAACTTTTTTCATGATCTTTGGGTCAAAACCGAAGGCTTTGGCTTCTGCGTAGACTTCCTTGATATCTTCGGCCAGCGCTGTTTTTTCTTCTTCCAGACGTTCGACGCGTTCAATAAAAGCACGCAGTCTCTGTCCTGATACGCCGCCAACTTCTTTTGGTGCGTTGTTGTCGTCGTCTTGTGTGCCTGAAAATTGTGTCACATTATCGCTCATATCTTACCTCTTTTAAGTTGAGCCCTACTCTAAGCTAGAGGGCTGTTTTTATGCCAGCATAATTTCAAATTATCCAAAGCTTATTGATTGCCCTTGATATGGCTATCTTTGTATGGCGCGTGCGCTCCAATATTCAATTAGAACATCATGTTCGGCATCCGGATTTCGTGCGATTTGTATCACGATATTGACGTCCATGCTTTCCGGTGGGTTTTGAAGCCATGCCCCATTGCTGCGTTTTACACCAAAATTGAGTGTGGCCGGGATTTCATACGCCCATTTATAAACGCCGTCCTGTACGCCCTGAGCCAACAGCTCGGGGTCTTGTAGTGTAAAACTGGCAATGTTATAGGCGCGGTTGCTGTTAAGCTCTTGCCAGAAATTCTGGCTTTCGAGGAATTCAGAATACAAGACCCATCCATTTTCTGAGAAATAGGGTTTTTGGTTTTGCATTTTGGCTATTGGATTTTGAGCGCCGTCAAAGCTGAGAGCATGGGTCACGCGTTCGGACGACCATTTGGAAAGCTGAGTAACCGATCGATGTGGCGTATCAAGGGGGGTGCTGCCGCCGCTTCTGTCTCCTAAGGGATCATAAAGATCGGTAAACGGGCTTTGTGAAGATTCGTTTTCAAGCTCGGCAAAGGGCGCGCGCAATGTGCCGTCGGGGCCAACCTTGTAAGGGAAATAGCGGTCTTGCGCCCGTACGTGTCCGCTTGAGGCGATGTAGAGAAGGCACATACATAAAAGCGTCTTTATCACTTTTGAGGTTCTCCATTGCGTGAGTCAAAGAAGGATTTGAACGGAAATTTTGCGACCATATCGCCCATATCCTTGAATTTGGAAATGCTCTGGCCGATTTTCAATACATTTTCGATGCGCGCTTTGAGGAAAGTCTCGACCTTGGCCAGGTCACTTTCGTTTTGAGAGAGCCAGTAAAGTGTCGTGGCACCTATGACACCTGAAAGCAGACCGCGTTTCGTATAGCGATTGTAATCGGTCGCCGTATCGCCTGCCCAGTTCCATATATGGTCGGCAGTGCTCCAGATAAGTTGTTTGGCACGGAAAGAACGATGCGGCACAGCCCAGAATTTGGCTGCCTGTTTTAAGGCGTCTCTGTGTGGCTCCAATGCCCGAAAACGTGCCATGACACCCTTTGCCACTCTGGCACGGATTTTTAAATCCTCTGCGTCTATATCTTGGAGGGCATCAAGCATTTTTTGGTCCGTCCAGTCGGAAAAATAGGCGGCGAGATCGGCAATGCCTTCGGGAAAGACGGCGACAGCCATTTCGCGTTCATAGCCCGCATCTTCGGTGGCCAGTGTCAGGACACTTTGTATCCACCCGCGCTGCGCTGCCTGTGGCAAAGCCTGCATTAGAATTTTTTCCTGAATTTCGCTTACGCTCTCTGTCATTTCAACCTCTCTTGCTCTATATCTATATAAGCCTAAAAAGGATAGGTCAAAGAGGAAGTTTGAAAATAATGACTGATGAAGAGAAGAACACATTCGGGCGCAGGTTGAACCGCTATTCCAAAGTCTCGGGCACAATGGCCGGTCTTGCGACAAAACTGGCCGGAGAAAAGTGGTTCGGCGTCAAGATCGAGCGAGATGACCATGCCAAGGAATTGATGAATGCACTGGGCAACCTCAAGGGCCCCTTGATGAAGGTCGCGCAAATTCTGGCGACAATTCCCGAGGCGCTGCCGCCTGAATATGCTCGGGAATTACAGCAGCTACAAAGTAACGCACCGGCTATGGGCTGGCCTTTTGTGAAGCGCCGTATGAAGGCCGAATTGGATGTTGATTGGCAGTCACGGTTTGCCGACTTTGAAAGGGAGGCCGCCGCCGCCGCATCTTTGGGGCAGGTGCACAAAGCCACTCATCATGATGGCAGGAGGCTTGCTTGTAAGTTGCAATATCCTGATATGCAATCTGCAATTGAGGCAGATCTAAAACAGCTTAAGCTGATGTTTTCAATTTACGGTCGCTATGACTCGTCGATTTCAACAGGCAATATTCACGCGGAAATCAGTGAGAGATTACGTGAAGAGTTGGACTATAAGCGCGAGGCGCGTAACACGAATTTATACAGATATTTGCTCAAGGATGAAAATACCGTTCATGTGCCGGATGTAGTCGAAGAGTTGTCGACTGACCGATTGCTCACGGCTTCATGGCTGGAGGGTAAACAGATTCTGAGTTTTACTGAACACGATCAGGAAACCCGCAATCAATTGGCAATGAATATGTTCAGAGCCTGGTATATTCCGCTTTATCACTGTGGTGTTATTCATGGCGACCCACATCTTGGCAATTACACGGTTCGCGATGATCTGAGTATTAACCTGCTTGATTTCGGATGCGTACGTATTTTCCCTGCAAGCTTTGTCAAAGGTGTAACCGAGCTCTACTACGCTTTGCAAAACGAGGATATGGAGCGTGCGGTGCAGGCGTATGAGATATGGGGCTTTACAGGGCTGACCAATGATGTGATTGAGATATTGAATATCTGGGCTCGATTTTTATACGCCCCGATCCTTGAGGACAGGGTGCGCCCTATTGGACAGGCGGACCACGGTGTTTATGGGCGCGAGACTGCGCGCAAGGTGCATCAGTCACTTAAAGAAGCGCGTGCGGGTGTGCCTGTGCCAAAAGAATTTGTGTTCATGGATCGCGCCGCGTTGGGGCTTGGCTCCGTGTTTATCCATCTTAAGGCAGAGATAAACTGGTACCGCTTGTTTAACGAACTAATTGCGGATTTTGATGAAAAGGCGCTTGCGCAAAAACAAAAAGAGACATTGCTAAAATTCGGCCTTGAACAGCCCGAGCAACAAGCAGCCTAGGCTTGTCAGCGGCAATAAGCGCTCTTGTGCTTTTTTGTAAAAAGATTATGATGAATAAATATAAATGACAGAAAGGATGATCTCTCATGCGCATTACTGATATGCCCGAATTTATTGATAAAGCCAATGTTTTGAGTGTCGAGATTGGCACCACGCTTTGTGATGCGATTGATTTGATGAAATCCAAAGGTGTCGGTTCTGTGATTGTTACAGACCAAGGCAAATTGGCCGGTATCTTTACCGAGCGTGACTTGCTCAACCGTGTCGCCGGCTGCCGTTTGGAGCTGGATCAGGTGAAAATTGAAGAGGTCATGACCAAGGATGTTAAAACAGCCAAGAGCACGGATAAAATTCTTGATTCTATGCGCCGGATGAGCCAGGGACGTTTCCGTCACTTGCCGATCGTTGATGAAGAAGGTCGGGTCACGGGATTGCTGTCACAGGGCGACTTTGTCGCACTGAGTATGTCAGATGCGTGGAAGCGGTTTACCGAAAGTGCTAAGGCAGGGATTCTGCAAAGCTATCAGCCCTTTATGATTTTTGCGGCGGTGCTGGTTTATACGATCGTACTCCTTTCTTTCCTAAGCAGCTAAGACAGAGACATTTACATTTATTGCCACTGAGAGTGTGAAATTATGGATATTACGGCAATCCTCTCCTTAATGGTGGCGATTACGATTCTTGCATGGAAGCCCGGTGCGGGATTTTTTCTGACCATGTCAATGACGTTGCGTTATGGCTTTTGGCCAACGTTGATCTTTGTCTTTGGCGCAGCCCTTGGTGATGCTTTTTACTTTGGGCTTGCGGCAAGCTCTATGATGATAGACCCGTCCATTATGTCTTTTGTGACTATTTTGATTAAGTCTTTAGGGGCGGCTTATTTGATATGGTACGGCGTCACAAGTTTGATGAAAGCTAAGATCGAAGCCGAGGAATCGGTGCCTGATCGCCTAAAGGGACAAAGCGGCATTGCGCTATTGATGACAGGTGTTTTGTTCACATTGGCCAATCCTTTGGCGATTATTTTTTATATGGCGCTTATTCCCACGATTGTGCCTTTGCAGGCCTTTGGCGTGATGGATATGGTGATTGGTCTGGCAGTGGTCGTGATCTGGGGGACATTGTCTTATTGTACGTTATCATGGACGGCGATGCTTTTAGGACGTTCCTTCCTGCGTAGTGAGCGGGCACTTTATTACACTAATATTTTTACCAGTTGTGTCATTGTCCTGATTGGTCTTGTCATTGGCTGGTCGGCCTTCCCGTTAATTGATTTCCAGAGAATTTATTTTTCAATGATCGAACTTTTTCGTGAAAGTGATCTTTACAGCTTTGCGTCTCTCTATGCATAATGCGCATTAATTAAGTTTAGAAATGAGGGGCTATGCCAAAAGATATGAAAGATATTGTTGCGTTATGTAAGCGACGCGGATTTATTTTCCAAGCCAGTGAGATATATGGCGGAATTAATGGCTTTTGGGATTACGGCCCGCTGGGTGTCGCGTTAAAGAATAATCTTCGTGACCGCTGGTGGCGCGATATGGTCATTACCCCTCCGATCGGCCCTGATGGCCAGCCCTTACAAATTGTGGGGCTCGATTCCTCTATTATTCAAAACCCTAAAGTCTGGGAAGCCTCTGGCCATGTTGGCGGCTTTTCTGATCCGATGGTGGATTGCCGTGAAACGAAAAAACGCTACCGCGCAGATCAGATTTTTGTTCGTAAGGTCGATGCCGATAATTGGGTGTCTTATAACGAAAATGCGGATGAAGCGGATATCGAGAAACGCTGCGGTAAATTAAAGCTGTCTTATTGTGGCGCAGATGCAGATGTTGATCTGACGGCTGTTGCAAAAGATGATCTGGCTAAGGTCTATGCGCCGGATGCAAAAGAAAAAGGCACTTTGACAGAGCCAAAGGCCTTTAACTTGCTGTTCGAGACAAAAATCGGTGCCGTTGCGTCGGATGATAATATCGCCTATCTGCGTGGTGAGACGGCTCAGGGTATCTTTATCAACTATAAAAATGTTCTCGATTCAGCGCGTGTACGTGTGCCATTTGGTATTGCTCAGGTCGGGAAGGCATTCCGTAACGAGGTTAATCCACGTAACTTTATTTTCCGCTCTCGAGAGTTTGAACAGATGGAGCTTGAATGGTTTTGTCACCCTGATGAGGCGCAGCAATGGTTTGAGTTTTGGAAACAAACACGTCAAGCGTGGTGGAAATCAGTCGGCCTCAAAGATGATGATGTGATTTTCCGAGAGCACGGTCAAGACGAGCTTGTTTTCTACTCTAAAGGAACATTTGATGTGGAATATCGTTTCCCGTTTACGGATCCGAATTATGGAGAGCTTGAAGGCGTTGCATATCGTACGAATTATGATCTGACTCAGCATCAAGAGGGGTCTGGGCAGAAAATGGAATATATCGACCCAGTCACTCAAGAGCGCTACATCCCTCATGTGATCGAGCCTGCGGCCGGCCTCACGCGTGGTGTACTTGCGGTGCTTTGTGACGCGTACACCCTTGATCCGGAACGTCCAAGCGGTGTTTATCTGGATTTCACGCCCGAGATGGCGCCGATGAAGGCTGCGATTTTGCCATTGACGGCTAAAGGCGCACATCCTGAAATTGCGACAAAGCTGTATCTCGAGCTACGTCAGCATTATGCTGTTGATCTCGATATCAAGCAAAATATCGGCAAGCGCTATGCGCGTCAGGATGAAATCGGCACGCCTTATTGCTTTACCATTGATAATCAAACGGAAGAGGATGGCACAGTGACCGTACGCCACCGTAACACGATGCAACAAGACCGCATTGCGTTGGATCAGGTTCTCCCCTTCTTAAAAGAGCATATTGGGTGATTTCGGCTATTCCATATTTATTGTATAAATGCTAACCTGTTATTAGAAAAACTTGGAAAGTAGTTTCGTGGTCATCAATAAAGATTTGGAAAAGACAAAGCAGATTTCAGCCAGAGCGCTGGAGCGTATTGAAAAGGAAGGGCTGGCGCCCCACCCTGATATTTACGAGCTTTGGTTTTCCTATTATGCAGGCACTCATCCTGAAATCACCAGAGCGGTCGATATATTGCAAAAGGCAGGCAAGCCGTTTTCCGAGAAATATTGTGCCGATCTGGCGGCTAGATATCTTCAGGATTTGCGAACCGAAAAAATGGTGGAGAAGGCCGAGACGGCTATGGTCTCTATCATGCATGAGGTCACAAAGATTGTAACAGGTGCGAAGGAAACAACCGGAGAGCTGGGCGAATCTCTGGCGAAATCCAATTCCGAGATGAAGCAGGTTAAAAATGTCGAAGACCTGAAGAAGGTCATGACGGCGATGTTGTCGGATACACAAAAGGTGGCGTTAAAGAATAAGGAGCTTGAGGCACAGCTCAAAGATTCGTCTTCACGTATGGATCAGTTAAAATCAGAGGTTGAGGCTGTTCGTAAGGAGGCGAAAACCGATGGCTTGACAGGTCTGGTGAACCGTAAGGCATTCGATGATATTTTTCAGGTTCGTATCCGTGAGGCAGCGCGCGAAAGCCGAGCCTTGTCACTTCTTCTTCTTGATATCGATCATTTCAAATCTTTCAATGATACACATGGGCATCAGGTCGGCGATCAGGTTCTCAGGCTTGTTGCTAAGACGCTCAATGACATGATCCGTGGTAAAGATACGGCAGCGCGTTATGGCGGCGAAGAGTTTGCCATTATTTTACCGGAAACGAATTTGACGGCAGCTGTTGCGGTTGGAAACAACCTGAGACGTGCGATTGCTGGCAAAGAACTTGTCAATCGTAATACAGGTGAGCCGATCGGCCGTATTACAGCCTCATTAGGTGCTGCCGAGATTGTCGTGGGTGAGAAGCCGACAGATGTTATCGAGCGTGCGGATCAGGCGCTTTATCAGGCAAAGGATAAGGGGCGCGACCAAGTTTGTGCTGCACCGAAGCCCGGAGAGGTCCGCAATGTGGGCTAGCCCATATCAAAACCGTATTGCCACAGGTAATGTTTTATTTATCATTCTAGTTGCTATTGCTCTTTTTTCCGCACTCAGCTTTGTCGTTGGCGGTTCTTTGGGGGGCGGCGGAAAATCCGCCTCTTCGGAAAATGCAAATCTATATGCAGCAGAGGTTTTGAATTATTCTTCGGCGATTAAATCAGCCGTACAGATGTTGCGCATATCTAATGGCTGTTCCGAAACAGATATCTCATTTGAAAATGATGAAGTTTCAGGCTATGAGCATAGCCCCGTGGCGCGCGATGAGTGCAAGGTGTTTCACAGCTCTGGGGGGCGAGTGCCGTATAAAGTGCCGCCTGAGGATTGGCTGGATACGGAACAATCGGCGAATACCGGATATCAAGAGCTTTATTTCCCGAATTCAACTTGCGTTGTCCGTGTGGGCACGCATTCCAGTAGTTGTTGGGATGATGGCGGTAGCCCTTATGTGGAAATGCTGCTTGTGATTCCGTATTTAAAAAGGGACGTATGTCAGGAGATCAATAGAAGTCTCGGTTTTGAATCGATACCACAGGAATGGAATAACGCATTCAGCTATAATTCGTATAAATTTAAAGGCGTCTTTGGCGATCAATATATGCTTGATGGTGATGGATCACCGCTTAATGATTCTAGTCTCCAAGGATGTTTTGAGGGTAACACCTCGCCACTTTCAGGAACATATCATTACTTCCATGTTTTGATTGCCCGCTAAGAGATTACCTTAGCTGTGTCTCCACCAAGCTGTTTCATTGATTGAGTAGATCGGCTTATAGCGGTTGATCTTGCTCGAATCCATTGCAACCTTGATCTGATTATCCAGAACCAGTGAGCCTTCATCCAGGTAGACAATCAGAACGGCATGAGGAATATCACGGATTTTATCATGAACAATGGCCAGTCTCATTTGGTCTTTCGGGATACCAAGCATTGAAAGCGCTTCATATTTTGCCAATGCAAAATCTTCACAGTCGCCTGCGCGATTGCGGAAGAATTCTGATGGTGTTGCCCAGTAATCACTGACGCCATAGTTATATTGATCTTCGATGTAACGGAAACCGTTCACATAGTCATTCACCCTTGCGATACGTTCTTGCAGTGGTAAATGCGCATAGCGCTGTATATCACGCTGCCAGCTCTGGTTTTGCACATATTGGTAAGATGCCTGCATTTTTTGAACGGCGTCATTCCATTTTGTGAATGCCGCCAGATTGCTTGACTGGCGTTCATTATAGCCGAATAGTTTGGATTGATCGCGTTTGACGTCGATATCCGGTACACGGAAAAGCGACGCTCTTTGTACATTGGTTTCGGAGTTTCTGAATGTTTCCGCGCGTACGTTTTTGATCGGAGTGACGATCGCGCCAAGCGCTAGAATTGTACCAAGCGCAGCGGCAGAAAAACGCAAAACGCTCTGGCGGCCTAAAACGCCATAAAGCTGTGTTTTCGATAAAAACCCGAGATCGCAAAGAATATGGCCAAGAGCATTGCCACTTTGTTTTTGAAGCGCCAATGCCTGTAAGAGCTGGTCTTTGGAGATAATATTGGAGCGCACCAACAGATCGCCAAGTCGCGTTTTGCGCTTTGTCTTGCTGTTTTGCAGTCCAAATGCCCGTTTTAAGGACGTGATAATATTGTTTTTATTGTAAAGCACCCTAAACCCCTTTAGTGTTGCCCCTTGCATTTAACCCCTATGATAAGACGGCAACTGATAAAATTTGGTTAACGTTGTCTAAAATTTGTTTTATTTTTTGAGTGGAAATACGCATGAGAGACAAGGATTTGAAATGACACAGAAATACGATATCGAAAAACTGGGACAGCTTGTAAACCAGTTCAAAGAGCTTAAGGTTTTATGTGTCGGTGATTTAATGCTCGATCGCTTTGTCTCCGGTGAGGTGAAGAGGCTCTCTCCTGAGGCAAGTGTCCCTGTCCTCCATGCAAAGATGGTATCAGAAAATGGCGGCGGCGCTGCTAATACAGTAAGCAATCTCGCTTCGCTTGGAGCACAAGTTGCGGTTGTGGGGCTGGTCGGTGATGATGCGAATGGAAAGAAGTTGGCAGAGATTTTGTCTTCTGTCGGTGCGGATACAGAGTTTGTCTTGAGGGATGATAGCCGTCCTACAATTACAAAAACGCGTTTTATCGGCCCTGAGAGCCATAATCTGTTGCGTGTGGATGAAGAAGAAACACACCCTCTTTCGCCAGAGCTTACAGAGGTATTAGTGAATAATCTGCCTAAGGTGTTACTAGGTTGCGATGCTGTGATTTTGTCGGATTACGGTAAAGGTCTCTTGAGTGACGATGTAGCCCAAATGGTGATTAAGGCGGCAAAAGAGCAAGGGATTCCTGTGCTTGTTGACCCTAAGGGCAGCAATCCGGCAAAATATCGCGGTGCGGATGTTATGACGCCGAACCGTTCCGAGCTGGCGGCGTTGAGTGGTGACGATATAGGTTTAAAACAGGCACAGGCCAGCGCTGCGTTACGCCTGATGAGCGAGAATGATCTGGGCCACGTGCTTTTGACAAAATCCGAAGACGGCATGGCATTGTTTTGCGCTCAGGACGCAACACAGCGTGAAATGGCAAGTTATGTCGGAAATGTTGTGAATGTGTCTGGTGCTGGCGATAGCCTGATAAGCACGTTTACGCTTGGTTTTTGTTTGTATAAAACGGGCAAAGCAAGTCTGGAAGATGTGATGGCTTTGGCGGCGATGGGGGCGGCTTTGTCTGTGGAACAGCCTAATACATCCTTGGTTCATGCAAAGGCCTTGCAGGCAGCATTACCAAGATTGAGCATCGCGCCGGAGCGTCAAAAAGATGCAATGCTCGAAGAGAACCGAGCAGCCAAAATTATCTCAAAAAACCAGTGGAACGTAGCTGCTGCTCAGATTAAGCAGTGGCAGGATGCTGGTCTGAAGGTGGGCTTTACCAATGGCTGTTTTGACATCCTTCATGTCGGCCATGTTGGTTATCTGGCTCAGGCAAAGGCTCGTTGTGACAAGCTGGTGCTCGGGCTTAATGATGACGCGTCGGTTCGTATCCTCAAAGGGCCGGAGCGTCCGGTCAATGACGAGATGGCGCGTGCAGGCGTCATGGCATCGCTTGCGTCTATTGATATGGTGGTTCTGTTCGGGGCGGATAAGGCAGGAGATGATAACACGCCTTGTGCGTTGATTGAGCAGATTAAGCCGGATATTTTTGTAAAGGGCGGCGATTATACGATTGACCAGCTTCCGGAAGCCAAAGTTGTTCATAGCTATGGCGGTGAGGTTGAGGTTTTGAGCCTATTCGAAGGCTACAGCACAACAAATATCATTAAGAAGATGCGTAGCTAGAGATTCGCAATATCTGCTGAGAGTAACGCGGAAAAACCGATAATAAGACCAACGATAATCAAGGCAATATTCGCACCTTTATCAAGCAAGGGCAGCTTGTCATTGGGCAAAAACTTGCGACCAAAGCGCAAAGGTAGAACATAGCTCAGCACAACCGGAATGTCGGCAAGCAACATGACGAAGAATAAAAGCCAGTAATGGCCGAAATCAATCGCTTCTATGGGGATGATGGTCGGGATAATGCCTGCAAAAACAACAATATCATAAGGGTTGGTTATTGTGATAACAAACCCTGCCATGAAATCCTCGGCGAGCTTTTTGCTATTGGGGGTGACGCGCTCTAGTGAAACCTCGGGTGTTTTGAACAGCCCTTTGATGCCGAGATGCATGAGGTAAATCGCAGCGAGAGATTTTGCCAGAATTATAATAAATAAAGCATGGTCACTGATATAATGATATCCAAGAGCAATGAAGGCGAGGAAAATCAGTTTCGCCAGATTATTCCCCGCCATGAAGGCTGTGACGCTGACAAGGCCTTTATCGCCAATAGCGCGTGAGGCTACGGCCAACATTCCCGGGCCGGGTTTTATAGAAAACGCCATAATGGTGAGGGCTAATAGCCAAAGAGAAGAATAATCAATGCTCATATTTTCGGATTATGGTGTATTCGTTCTGATTTGACAATTTATGAAATCACTTTGAGTTTTGATCGAAACTCAGATAGGCTTGTGGTAACAAAGATTTAACCTTTTTTGTAAATACTAAGGCCATATTAAAGCGAGGAAAGGGCACGCGAATGACTATGAATATTCAACAAATTATGGATCAGGCTAAGGCCATGCAGATCGAAATGCAGAAGATGCAAGACAAGCTTGGCGATGTCGAAGTGACAGGCGAGGCCGGTGGCGGTATGGTACAAGTTGTACTCAGCTGTAAAGGTCAGGCTAAGAAAGTAGCGCTTGATCCGTCTGTGGTCGATGCAGAGGATAAGGAAACGCTAGAAGACTTGATCGTGGCTGCGATCAATGACGCGAAGAAAAAGGCGGATGAAACCCTGGCCGAAGAAACAAAGAAAATGATGACGAAAATGGGCTTGCCGAGCAATGTTGAGCTGCCATTTTAAATCAGTTCGTTCATATTGAATGTGGATTTCATGAAAGCCCGCCTCTTTTGGCGGGTTTTTTTTATGCTCGGATGTCTTACAAGACGCCAAGATCGCGTAGTTTTTTTTCCATTTCTTCCGGCATACCGTCTTCATCAGGGTTGAATGGACCGATATCTTTGGGCGCGTCCCACCCTTCGAGATATCGCCACCCCTGAAAAGCTCTTTTAGGGCGTGGATGAACCTTGATGATTTGCGGGTTTAATAGAAACTGGCAATAGCTTCCTCCGGCTTTATCATCCTTTTGTTGTATGTCTCGGATTTCTTGGCGACAGGCGATGCGGTGCTTGATGATCCAGTAGATCGATCCACCGTCGAGCAATTGCTCCCACCTTTGCGGCATTCGTCTTGTCGTCGCAACAACGGTAACGCCTTCATTTGTCGCGATCTGATGATTTTTTTGTACTTCATGCAAGCGGTGCATATCGGGTATTTGAACCGCTGTGCGGAGCAGGTGCAAAGATGCCGTCACGTTTGATCTCCTTAATAAGGGTCAATATAAGTAAAAAAATAGTTTTGGAAAAGGGGCGTGTTCCCTCTTTTGTTTGGGGGGAAGTTGCGTATACTCATTTTATGGTATGCAATCAGGCACAAACGCTAGGTTCTAAAGGGCAGTCACCTGATTGTTTGCGCCCTTTACTTTTTGTCTCAGCATTATTTATGGTGGCTTTTTGGGTTTTCTTGCAAAGCCCCGTGCTGGCGCAGACACTGGATTTCGATCCTGCTGTTTCTCCTCGTCACAGTTTTTACCAATCACAAAGTCGCAATGTTTTTGACCCATCTGTGCAAAAAGTGTCTGAAGCGGATATGTCTCTTGAGCAATTATTGGTAGATAATCTGCGCGGAAATAGCGGTTTTTCCTTGCCTGTAACGCCGCCTCCTTTGCCGATGAGGAAGGCTTTAGGCGCATCCCATAAATGGCAAGCGCTTTCTCGTTTGGAGCGAGACTATGCGCAACGCCTGAGGCAATCTCGGGGGCGTGATGCGTTAAGCTCCAGCGTTGCTGAAGACATTTCCGAGCCTGCGCTGCGTCAATTCGGTTATGATGAAATTGCGACAATCAGGCAGACATCGCGCAAGGCTGTTGCTGATAAGAGCGCGGACGGCACTGTTTACGAGCGCATCAGTCGACCTGCAGGAACGATCAGAGATAGCTATGTCTTGGGGGCTGGTGATCTTTTATCTGTAGTGTTTACAGGAGAGCGCACGGGGCAAGAAACGTTGCGTGTGTCAAGCAATGGACAGGTCTATGTGGAGGGATTGTCACCGCTTACGGCTGCTGGGCGTTCACTTGCTCAGTTACAGGCAGCTTTGAACGTCGCTCTATCTGAGCGCTATGTGGAGACCAAAGGATATATTGCCCTTGAGTCTGTGGACGAGATACAAGTGTTTCTTACAGGTGAGGTCGAGGAAGCGGGACGGCATCTCGTTTCGTCTCAAACCGGTCTTTTGGAACTGCTGACAGGTGCGGGAGGCATTAAGAAGAGTGGCTCCTTGCGTCATATCAGACGCATTCGAGGTGATGAGAGTATTTCAATTGATCTCTATGATGTATTGATGTCGCAAGCGACGTCAGTGCCTGATTTTGATCTGCGCAACGGGGATCGTGTGGTTGTACCGCCGATTGGGCCGACAGTGGCTGTGACGGGTCATGTGGTGCGTCCTGCTATTTATGAGCTGTCTACGCAGACGCAATCACAACCGTCTATCGGCCTGGAGACGCTTTTGCAGCTAAGTGGCGGTTCTTTGGGGGCTCATACGGGGCGTATGATGCGCTATAGAACTTCTGGCGATAGTGTTGAGATCGATGAGGTTTTCAGCAAGGATGCGCCTGTTTTTGCGGAAGGAGACATTCTGGATGTGACCCGTGCCCGGATGCAGTTCTCTGGTCATGTCGAGCTTGTCGGGGCTGTGTCAAAACAAGGACGTTACGATCTGGCGCGGGCGCCAGTTCTATCGGATATTCTGGCTTCGCGCAGGGCGTTTTCTGATGATGCTTATATGCTGCTAGGCGCGGTCGTTCGTCAGGATGAGCAGATTTTTGCACCAAAATATATGCCGTTCTCACCTGTTGCGGTGGTTGCGGGTGAGGCGGATATGCATTTGATGGAGCATGACCGTGTGGTTATTTTTGACCAAAAACTGATCGATGCGTTTCGCTTAAAGCTTTATGAGGAAGAGGGGCATGAGGGGACTGCTATGGCGCCAGAGACACGCATCTTCCTGAGTGACCATGCTTTGTCGGTGCGCGGGGCTGTGACACGCCCGGGACGCTATCCCGTGGCGCAAAACACGCCTCTGAATCGGGTCTTGGCGATAAGCGGCGGCCTAACCTCGCGTGCAAACCAAGAGCGGGTAGAGGTGACGCGCCTATTGCCAAAAGCAACAGCCGCAGCAGGAGGCGAAGAAGCACAGCGCTCCTCTATATCAAGCCGTGATCTCGTTGATGTGACAGCATCTGATATCGCTGTGATCCGTGTTGGACCGCTTGACTCGATTCATGTGCCTGAACGTTTCCAAGACACCTTGGCAGCAGATCACACTGTCAGGATATCAGGCGAGGTTTTGTATCCCGGAACCTATGATTTACGTCGTGGCGAGACATTACTGGATTTACTTAACCGTGCCGGTGGCTTGACCGATCAGGCCTATCCAGAAGGGGCGATTTTCTCTCGTGCCGCCGAGCGTAAACGAGAAGAAGATTTATTCAGACAACAGGCTTTCGAAATAGAAAAGGCTTTGGCGCAAGCGATGGATGGGGAAGAGGTTAAGCCCGAGCAAATTCGCTTTTTGAAAGCAACTGTTGCGAAGTTGGAGAATGCGCCGATATCGGGACGTATCACTGTCGAAGCCGATCCGGCTGCTTTGCGCTCAACACCTTCAGTGAATTTATTGCTTGAGGCGGGGGATCAGCTTCATATACCCAAGCGTGCGATTACTGTGCGTGTCGCAGGTCAGGTCATGGCACCGACTGTGCTCCAGTATCGACAGAATAAAACAGTACAGGATTATGTGCGTGAGGCTGGCGGAATCGCTAGAAATGCGGATGAAAGCCGTGCTTTTGTTTTGTTGCCTGATGGGTCAGCGCGTCCCCTCAATATGGGCTTCTGGCGCTCAAATGCACCGGCTAAAATTATGCCGGGATCAACGATTTATATTCCGCATGATCCCAAACCGTTTGAATTCATTCAAACCACTCGTGATATTTCCCAAATCCTGACCAATATTGCGGTGGCGGGTATTTTCCTTGATGACATCCAAGATGATGATTAACTCTGGCGTACCATTTTTCTCGGTTGTAACGGTATGCAGGGATAATTTGGGCGGGCTCCAAAGTACCTATGAGAGCTTGCATATGCAAGACTGCGATGATTATGAGTGGATTGTTGTTGATGCTGATTCACGAGACGGCACATCGAATTGGCTGGGAGGTGTTTTTAGCAGGAGTAAAAGCGCGCCACTTACTGGACGGTTTATAAGCGAGCCTGATCGTGGCCTTTATGACGGGATGAATAAAGGTCTGGAGCTAGCTGGTGGCCGCTATGTTGTCTTTATGAATGCTGGTGATCGGTTCTACGACAAGGGCACGCTGACTGAGGTCAGGGATATGTTGTATAATTGTACAGAAATGCCGGCTTTGCTTTATGGTGATGCATATGAGACAGGGATCGGCATTGCGTCTGCTCAAGAGCCATTCTGCCCTGCCCCGTTGCTGCCCTGTATTCATCAATCCATATATTATGAGCGCTCGTCTATTGGCGGCCTGACGTATGATCTAGCCTATGGGGTTGCGGCTGATTATAAATGGAGTATGCAATTCGCGATGAATGCCCTTCGCTGTGATAGGGTCATTTGCCGGGTTAATCTACCGCTTTGTATTTTTGAGGGGGGTGGGCTATCTTATCGTCATGCTCATCAGGGACGGAAAGAGGTGTTTCTTATTCGGCAAGATCTAGGGATTTATGAACCGCCTATGAACCGTCTTTATGACTTTCGCCATAGGATCGGCTGGTTCTTGAGGTCTGCATTCCCTGCTGGTTATGCCGTTTTGCGTGATCTACTGAGGCGGCGTAGAATTTGGAGAGCATAAGATGCTTTTTCTTTTGCAAAAACATAGCCTTGCTTGCCGTCAAATATACCCAGCTTTAGAAAATAGCTGATGCAAAATAGGAGCGCTGGACGCAGTCTGCTTTTTCTTATGTGGTGTTTTATTATCTGCCTGTAAGCTATTGGGTCTCTTGGGAAAAGGTCTCTCTCTATCATGCCAGCTTCCCAATCCGCATAAATTTCGTGACGCGCTCGGTGAGATTGTGTGCATTGCATCGAAAGATGAAGGAGCGGAGATTTCATCTGACCGATTTTGGGGCGATTCTTCGTTGTTGCAATGGGTTGGTAGTGACCCTCTACTTCGCCTAGGGGGAGGTGTAAATCATTTATCACCGGGTAGTGAAAGTAGTGTCGATTGAATAAAGCCAGCTTATTGTTGTGCAGTCCGAAGCGCAGTGTTTTGCCCAATAATTGGTGGCGTCCATGTATGAAGAACCCTGTTTTCTTAAGAGGTTTACTGAAAGCGGCACGTATTTCCTGTGCGAGCTCTGGGGTGATGACTTCATCGGAATCGAGATAAAAGACCCAATCCGTTTTGAGTGGAAGGTTCTCTAGGCACCATTGTTTTTTCTTTGGGTACTGACCGTTCCATTCAAAGGAAATAATGTTGGTATTGTGTCTTCGCGCAATTTCTATCGTGTCGTCTTTGCTGGCAGAGTCAATGACAAAAACATCACGAAACAGGCCTTTAGTGGAGCGGAGGCAGGTGTCCAAAGTGCTGGCGCTGTTGCGCGTCATCACGATGCAACTGATCTCGTTTTTTGCTTCTCTGTGTTCGGGGGAATTGAATTTTTGCAAGGCTTTAGAGGCTGTATTTAATTTTAAATCTATGGATCGCATGGCCTGCTGATGCACCTATAATGATAAAGGTAAGAGCCAGTATGGAGCCTTTGGGGCTGACAGGTTTTGCTGAAGCGATGGGAGCTTCCAACATGATGGCGGCGTAAGGAATATCAATCGCGCTTATCATCTTCAAATGCTCTTGTTCTTTTAACATTGCAACGAGTGCTACCTCTTGATCTCTTGTTTGCGGCTGTTTTAGCTGTTGTTGAAGGTAGGCGATGCGCGTGATGGCACGTTGTTGCATTTGCGCCTTCATGACTGTGTCAGTTTTTTTGAATAGGGCGTTTAAAAAGCGCGTAGCGAAGACGGGATCGGGGTGGTGGTAAGCGACAGTCTTCAGATTGGTTGTGCCTACAGGTCTGAGAATGATCTTTTTTTGAATTTCTTCGCGTATGGTGGCTATATCGGGTGTACGGCCTCTGCGCCATTTTTTGCCTTTCTTGTCCCACTTTTTGTAAAATAACCCATGAAGCAAAGCTGGGTCATTCATGACTTGCTTTGCAACCTCACCTGTTTTAAGGCGGCTTTGAAAGGCGGTAAAGTCTGTGCTTGCGGCGCTGCCCAGACGTTGCATCAGGAACTGAACGGCAGCAGTCTGGCCGTTTTGTAAGGCGCTACCAAGCTCAATGCCAAGGCTGCGTTCGGCAGGTGCAATGGTCATTTCAGCGCGATATAATTTGGGAAGTGTGGCAATCAAAAGCAATGCAAATATTAACCCGGACAAAGCGCCGATGCCAATGTGTTTCAGGCTAAATTGCGCTAATAGGCGGTCTAGAGTGGGTATTTGCGTCATATCTCTCTTACCTTATGGAGCAGTGTCTCGAATTTTTTCAGACTATTCACAGGTGCGTAGAGTTCAGCGGCTTTCTTTGCGCCTTCTTGTCCTGCAAACCATAAATCAGGTTCATGACGGAAGCGCTGTATGGCTTCGACGAGGGCTTGTGGGTCTTCTGGTGCAATTGTGAGGCCGCAATTTGTGTCTTTAACAACAAAGGCGGGCTCGCTTTCATGCGGTCCTACAAAAATACAGGGACGATGCGCGGCAAGGGCTGAATAGAATTTGCAAGGCACCATCATGCCTTTAGCTGCTGTTTTCATGGAGATCAGATGCACATCACCGCTCTTCATAAGGGCGCGTAGTTTTTTAACCGGTTGTGGCGGCAAGAAACGTAAATTAGACCAGCCATGTTTATCACGCTCCTTAATCAGGCGGTCAAAATTCTCAGGCTGTCCGGCGAAAACAAATTCGATCTCTGGATTGGTTTTATTCAGCACATGAATTGCTTTTAGAAGCGGGCTCATAGCGTGCGCGGAAGAGAAATTGCCTGCATATAAAATGCGGAAGCGCGGATCGGCTTGAAGCTTCGTGTCCTGGCCGTCGCCACTTGTAGCACCCGATCTGTCTGGCTTTTCGTTGTATAGCTCTTGGTTGGCCCAATTCGGGATGGTCTCGATTTTGGCGGTCTCGATGCCTGTATGCTTTAAGTGCTTGGTCATGCAGCGCCCGATCGAGATGATCTTATCGGCGCGTTTCATGGCTCGACGTGATAAGCCTCTGAAGAAAGACTGGGTCTTTGGTCCGGTTGTGTAACCGAGCACGGGGAGCAAGTCAGGATAAAGATCGTGAATCCAGTGCACGTGACGGCTGCCTTTTAGGCGGGATAAAAGCCATCCGACAGAGACGAGCATGGGCGGGTCAGTCATGGTAACAATGACATCATGACGGGGTGTCATCATGGCTTTGATGAGCAGTCGAATAATCGCCCATCCCGCGCCAAAAGAGCAGCGTGCCTTGCCGCGGAACTTAACCGGATAGTGGGTCATATTTGGGTCAGAAAGGGATTGTTTGGTTTTTTGACCGTCCGGAGTGAGGCTGATGACGCCAACGCGCCAGTCCTGTGCGCAAAGGTGATGTGTTACATCAGAGAGAACGCGGCCTGTTGCTCCATGTTCGGGGGGGTAGACATGGTTTAGAAACAAAACAGATGGTTGTTTTTTATGTGACTGGTTTTTCGTGCTCATCTCTATGTTTATGGGTCATTTGTGTTGTGTTGGCAAGCATCCATATAATGCAACCGAAACCGAAAGACTTATAATTTGCGTAGAAAAAACATCCAATCAGAAAAACCATCCAGAGTACAATTGAAAAAAGTGATATGTTTGGAGCGAGGCTTGGTCGCAGGCGAGCTTGCTGTTGTCTGGTGATCCCGATGATGACGACGATGAAAAGCGCCAGCCCGCATAATCCGAATTTGAGTAATAGCGCGCTTAAAAGGCTGTGCGTATAGCCGACATTCATACCGCCGACTGTAGGGGCGTCGAAGCTGCCGCCCAGCCCCAGGCCAAATAGCGCTGTGAGCGGGTTTGTGCTTAAGGTGGAAAGAACGGCTTGCCATTCTTCCGCCCTCATATTATAGCCGCTGCGCCAAGTCTTTTCGATAAAGGGCTGTATCAGACCGTTCAGCACAGGGGTGTATAAAGCGATAAATCCGATGCCGATAGCTGATATAAGGGCTGCGCGCAGCGGACGCTTTTGCGCCAGCCATATTAAAAGCCCGATAAACAGTATCAGCAGCATCAAGGCTGTGAGGCGCTGTAACATTAAGCCAATGGCGGCGGTAGAAAGGATGAGTGAGAGGCTATAGAGCAAGATGACGCTGAGCTTTGGTGTTTTCTGGCGAAGGTTTAGTATGATGGCAAACAGGCTGTACAGAGCTGTGAAGATCACAAGAGGCGAGTTCGCAAGGTAAAGCTGATCCGCATTGAGGGTGTGGTTCTGGTAAAGAGCTGCTTCTAGCACCGCGCTGAGCGCTATATGATCTCCGCCCCACAATCCGCTTAGAAAGCGCAACGAAAAGGCTGTACCGACAAACAGGCATCCATACAGAAAGCATTGAGCGAAGCCATTATCATCATGGTTTTGCGTTTTGATAAATAAAGGAAGGGCCAGAAATAGTGTTGCGATCATATCTTTTACTATAATGCTATGCCAATTATTGATTGCGGGGACGGGGTTAACTGCCATCATGATAAGCCCTCCAAGAAGGGCGTAAGCGATAAAGTGAAGGTAGGGGCGCTGTGTCTGTGTTGGCCCCTTGGTTGTGATCTGTTTAATAGATGTGTGGCTAAGAAATATCAGACAAAGCGCGCATGTGATTTCTGCCCAGCCAATTATGTCTGGTGTTGGGCTGCTGAAACTCCCATAGATCAGGAATAAAAAGACAAGGATATAGCGCTCCATACAGGCAGTTTAAAGCAGCCTATCAGGAATGCAATCTAATTGCGGGTTGAAGCGTGGTGGCGGTTAACCGTCGGGTGGATTAGAGCTCGTTCAGATTCTGGTTTGGAAATGTGAAGCCTGGAACTGAAGGGTTAATCGTTCCGTTTTGACCCGGAGCATTGCGACCCTGTTGATTTTGGTTTTGTGCGTCTTGTTGTGCTTCTTCCATTTCTTGTGTTGCTTGTTGGCTCAGCTGGTCTATTTGACGGCCATATGTCTCCGCTGGACTTTCTTGCGGCGGCTGGATATAGCCGTCGAGATCTTGTGAAACGGCGGAAAGGGCAGAGTCAAAGGCTGTGCTGTCTATAAGACTGGAAAGACCGGCGGCATTGCCGTAGCGAGCGGCCATTTGCTCGGATATTGTGTTGATATTGATGGAATCGGATAGAGCGCTTTCGCGGCGGCGGCGATATTCATTGCGGCGCTGGATCGCCTCGCGCGCGACCCGTGACGGGTCATAAGCATTCGGCGCGTTATCATTGCGGCCACGACTGTTCTGGATGCCGGAGCGGTTAATGACATCATAATTTGGCAGTTGCGGGTTTTGCCCTTGTGTCGGCGCGCTCGGCTGAATAAAAATCGGCTGGTTGCTTTGCGCGCGGTCATTTTGTTGAACGCGGTTCAGATCGAGGAAAATGCTATTGTTTGGGTTGCGTTGACCTCTGTCATTTTGCGCGTGAGCGCTCTCGGCCACGGATAAAGTGAGTAATGACACAAGTGCCAAGGAAGTGATTTTTAAAACACGCATATATGTACCCTCATTAAGCTAACATATATATGGTATCATGCGGCGACGCGAAGTGCAAACCTTGAGCCATCTCCCGAAAAAGGATTTTTTACTTGACGAGCCACGGGGTGAGCGACTATATCTACGCGCGATTGTGTAATGCAATCATCCTGTCTGAGACTACAGGTGTTTGAAATTGATCAAACTTAATGTCCTGTATAGACGGTAATGCAAGATAAGAATTTTATTTCCCCTTCTTAAATTACCGGGCAGGTTGGCGTGATCGGACGCATGGGGTGTTCCGGGCGCTTAATGCTTATGCTAAAGGAGGTTTTTGTATGGACAGAAACCAAAAGGCTCAAGCTGTTGCCCAACTAAACGAGACATTCTCTGAGAATGAACTTGTCGTTTTGTGTCACTACAAAGGTTTGTCTGTGGCTGAAATGACGGATCTTCGCAGAAAACTCTCTGCAGAAGGTGGACAGTTTAAAGTCACAAAAAACCGCCTTGCGCAGCGTGCACTGGAAGGTACTCAATTTGCGGCTCTGGCCGGTAAATTTACGGGGCCGACCGGTATTGCAACATCAAAAGACCCTGTGACAGCGGCAAAGATCGCTCAGAACTTTGCGGACGATCATGACAAGCTCGTAATCGTTGCTGGCGCTATGGGTGAGAAGATGTTGGATGCTGATGGTGTGAAGCAACTATCGAAACTGCCATCTCTCGACGAGCTGCGCAGCAAGATCGTTGGCGTGCTTCAGGCTCCGGCTTCCAAAATGGTTGGCGTCATGGAAGCGCCGGCCGCGCAACTCGCACGTGTATTTGGTGCTTATGGCGCCAAAGAAGACGCGTAGGGCAAAAGCAACTTTAACTATTAAAACTTAAAACAAACGGAGATCTATAAAATGGCAAATCTCGACCAACTCGTAGAAGACTTGTCTTCTTTGACTGTTCTCGAAGCAGCAGAACTGTCTAAACTTCTTGAAGAAAAATGGGGCGTTTCCGCCGCTGCAGCACCTGTTGCTGTTGCTGCTATG
>CAXGMH010000017.1:0-32180 GCA_964010795.1 uncultured Alphaproteobacteria bacterium | reverse complement strand
TCAGGCGGTTTGCATGGAGGTGCCGAATACAATGCGACAGCAAACTCTATTTCATTCACTTTGGATGAAGGCGATATTTTCGGCCGCGACTGGCGCAGCGGGGTTGTCCACGATATTGATCCCCGCCTTTTCAAACTAGCCGAGCGCACTTTACAGATTTTGCAGGATAATTACGGCGTGGAGGCAGAGCTAATGGATCTTGTGTCACTTTACCGTACACAAGAAACTATCGCCAGACTGGAGGGCGCAAGCCGTTCCCAGCACCAATTCGGCCGTGCTCTGGATATGGGCCCTACGGGATTGGGCGTATCCTACGCTCACTTTCATGCCGCGGCCATGCAAGCCATGCAAGAACTTAACACAGAGCTTGGTCTGGACGGAGGGGTCGGCACATATAATGCGCGCAATCAAATCCATATAGATACACGCGGCACGGGCGAATGCGGTATTGCTGATTGGGGGCTATATGACCGTCTGCCTCGCCCGACCTGCCTCGCAGCTTAAATCAAGATAACCGACAAATAGCGCTTAAGGCCATTTTGCTTCTGGTGGCATGGACATCAGGATAGCCTCCGTGTTACCACCGGTTTGCAAGCCAAACACCGTACCGCGGTCATAGACCAGATTGAACTCAACATAACGGCCGCGCTTAATCAACTGTGCTTCACGCTCGGCATCTGTCCAGCTTTTCTCCATGTTCTTACGGATAAGCTCTGGCACTATATCGCGGAAACAGCGGCCTATGTCTTGGGTAAAGGCAAAATCAGCGTCCCAATCTCCGCTATCAAGATAATCGTAGAACACCCCGCCGATACCGCGTGGCTCATTCCGGTGCTTGATAAAGAAATACTCATCCGCCCATTTACTGAATTTCGGGTAATAGCTCGGATCATGCTTATCGCAAACTTCTTTCCACGCAGCATGGAAAGCCTGAGTGTCTTCTTCGACCTCAAAAATCGGGTTCATATCACCGCCACCGCCGAACCAGCCTTTATTTGTAATGATATGACGCGTGTTAAAATGAAAGGGCGGCACATGAGGTGAGCGGAAATGCGCAACCAGAGAGACGCCACTCGCCCAGAACTTTGCATCATTCTCAGCTGCTCCGGGAATTTTAGAAGCAAAATCATCAGGGAAATGTCCTTCCACAGTCGAAATATTCACGCCGACCTTCTCAAAAACACGGCCTCCACGCATAACAGACATTTCGCCGCCACCGCCCTGACCACCGCGAGAATCTTCACGGTCCCATTTTTTACGATCAAAGCGACCAGCTTTATTCTCGCCCATGGGTGTGTTCACAGCATCATCTTCGATTTGTTCAAAACGGGCGCAGATTTCATCACGTAGTGTTTTAAACCAAGCGCTTGCTCGTGCTTTTTGCTCTTCCTGTTTGTCCATATCCATATGTCTTACTGCTTGTCGTTGTGCTTGTATCATGGTCTTTTCCAATCCCTATCGTGTTTGCCTGAGCGCCTCACCTGCAATCATGGCCGTGGCCGTAACAACATTTAGCGAACGCGCATCTCCAAACATAGGTATCGTAACTTTATGCGGTAAGCTTTGATGAATATCAAGCGGGACACCTGAACTTTCGGATCCTGCGATCAAGATATCTCCATCTTGAAACTCAAAATCGAAATAAGATTGCTCGACCTTTGTCGTCATTAATATGTGGCGGTTTTGCGCACGCCCCTCAAGGAAAGCATCCCAGCTGGAAAAGCGCTGGCGGTCGGAAAGCGGCACATAATCCATACCGACGCGTCGTAATTTACGGTCATCAAGAATAAAACCGCATGGCTCTATAATATCGAGTCCGACGCCTAATCCCGCACACAAGCGCATCATTGCCCCACAATTTTGAGGGATATCTGGTTGATAAAGTGCAATACGTATGGACATCGAAAGCCTTTTCGTTAAACTCTTCGTGATTTTTACACGTATACATCTTGTACTATCCTTATGATTGTAGGATGATATACGCGATTTAAAGTAAGAGTGATAACGCTTAAAAACAGAGAGATCAATGAGTAACGCAGAAGATACACCGATGAATAAGGCGCAACAATCCGCTTCCGGCAATATTGATGAGCCCAATAGCCCACCAAAGCGTGACTTTCTATACCTCACAGCAGGCGCTATGACAGCGATGGGTGCCGCCTCTTTTGCGTGGCCGTTCATTAACTCTATGAACCCGGCCAAAGATACAATGGCTCTTGCCTCGACCGAGGTTAATCTTGCTCCGGTTGAAAAAGGCCAGGCGATCACTGTTATGTGGCGCGGCAAGCCGGTTTTCATTCGTCACCGTACAGAAGAAGAAATTGAGAAGGCACGCGCTGTAGATGTTTCAAAGCTACGTGATCCGCAAGAAGACTCAGAGCGTGTCAAAAAAGAAGAATGGCTTGTTATGGTCGGAATTTGCACGCATTTGGGATGTGTGCCACTCGGCCAGAAATCAGGCGAGAGCAAAGGCGAGTTTGGTGGATGGTTCTGCCCTTGCCACGGCTCGCACTATGATACATCAGGACGCATTCGCAAAGGCCCTGCGCCAACGAACCTACCTGTCCCTGAATACAGTTTCACGACCGATACGAATATTGTTATCGGATAATTAAGCGAAGGAGAGCTTTTCCCATGGCATCAGGATCAAGAGAACCGTTTAAAAACCCGGTCGTAGAGTGGATTGATTCCCGCTTGCCCGTCTTCACCTTGATGAACAAGGAATACGGTACATTCCCGACACCTAAAAACTTCAACTACTTCTGGAATTTCGGTGCTTTGGCAATGATCTTCCTGAGCTTGATGATTATCACCGGTATCTTTCTTGCAATGAATTATGCCGCGCATACAGAATACGCCTTTGATTCCGTTGAACGCATCATGAGAGATGTGAATGGTGGCTGGCTCTTGCGCTATCTACATATGAACGGTGCATCCTTCTTCTTCATAGCCGTCTACGTCCATATTTTCCGCGGGATGTATTACGGTTCATACAAAAAGCCCCGTGAACTCCTCTGGATGCTCGGTGTTTTAATCCTGTTACTTATGATGGCGACAGCCTTTATGGGATATGTTTTGCCATGGGGACAGATGAGCTATTGGGGAGCAACAGTGATTACTAACCTGTTCTCGGCCATTCCCCTTGTCGGTGACCCGATTGTGACATGGCTTTGGGGCGGGTTTTCAGTTGATAATCCAACGCTAAATCGTTTCTTTGCGCTACACTACCTGTTGCCGTTTGTAATTTTTGCTGTCGTCTTCCTTCACGTTTGGGCACTTCATGTCACAGGCTCTAACAACCCTCTCGGGATCGATGTTAAAGGACCGCAAGACACAATTTCATTCCATCCCTATTACACAGTGAAAGACTCTTTCGGTATCGTTGTTTGCCTTATTGCCTTTGCTGCCGTTGTCTTTTTCATGCCAAACTCATTGGGGCATCCGGATAACTATATCCCAGCAGATCCACTGGTAACGCCTGCGCATATTGTTCCTGAATGGTATTTTCTACCTTTCTATGCAATCTTGCGTGCTATCACATTTGATATCGTTATCCCGTTCACTGATATCGTGTTGGTAGAAGCAAAGCTAGGCGGTGTTATTGCGATGTTCGGCGCAATTGCCCTATTGTTCATCTTGCCGTTCATTGACCAGCATCCGGTACGTTCAGCCAAGTTCCGTCCTATCTATAAATGGGCTTTGCTGTTCTTGTGGGCGATGTTATTTGTCCTCACATGGGTCGGCGCAAAACCGGCAGAAGGCGTTTACGTTCTCATCGCACAGGCAGCGACAATCTATTACTACAGCTACTTCCTGATTATCCTGCCTTTGCTCAACAAGTTTGAAAAACCACTCCCGATGCCAAACAGCATTCATGAGGCGGTTCTCGCTAAATCCAAGAAGAAACAGAAGGACTGATAATGCGTCATCGTTTTCTATCTCTACTGAGCCTATCTCTATTATCTGCAACAGCAGTTATGGGCGCCTCCTCATCATCCGCGAACGCTGCCGGAGCAGAGGTCGAAATTCCAAAGCAAGAATGGCACCACTCAGGTCCCTTCGGCACCTATGACAAAGAAGCTCTACAGCGCGGCTTTCAGGTATACCGCGAGGTGTGTTCTGCCTGCCATGGCATGAAACGCGTTTACTTCCGTAACCTTTCCGCTTTGGGATATAGCGAAGATCAAATCAAAGTGATCGCTAGCGAATACGAAGTTGAGGACGGCCCTAATGACGAAGGCGCTATGTTTAAACGTCCCGCACGTCCGTCAGACCGCTTCCCTTCTCCTTACGCTAACGAAGAAGAGGCTCGCTATGTGAATGGTGGCGCCTATCCGCCTGATCTCTCATTGATCGCAAAAGCTCGAAAAGGCGGAGCCGATTATATCTATGCTTTGCTTACAGGGTATAAAGAGCCTGCTCATGGCGAAGAATGCGGCTCAGGCCTTCACTACAACAAATACTTTCCAGGACACTGCATTGCTATGGCCCAACCTATTGCTGACGGCATGGTAAACTATGCTAACGGTGACAGCGCCTCTGTATCACAGGCATCTCGTGATGTTGCTCAATTCCTCGCTTGGGCAGCAGAGCCTGAAATGGAAGAGCGCAAACAGCTTGGTGTGCAAGTGATCCTCTTCCTGATTGTTTTTGCCGGTATCATGTATTTGACCAAGCGTCGTGTCTGGTCAAACCTTAAAGATCACTAGGCGAAGATCGCTCGAGATCATGCGCGATTTGCAAAAAGAAATACTGGATTTCTGGTTTGAAAAAAGCACTCCCGCGCAGTGGTTTCAAGTCAACGAGGATTTCGACACTTTAATCAAGCAGCAATTCAGCTCTGCCTATGATCTTGCGCGACAAGATATCCTTGAGGGCTGGATTGATTCACCCGAGGGTTGCCTTGCCTATGTTATTCTTCTCGACCAATTCCCGCGCAATATGTTTCGCGGTACTGCGCAAGCATTCGAGACGGACAGAAAGGCTATGGAAGCCACTAAATACGCAATTTCAAAACATTTTGACCGCGTCTTTCCTGCTATAAAAAAGCGATTTTTATACCTGCCGCTCGAGCATAGCGAAAATATAGACGATCAGGAACTTTGCATGAGCCTTTTCAAACAGATAAAGGCAGAAGACCCGCTCGGCTTTGAATACGCACAACGTCACTATGACGTTATAAAAGAATTTGGTCGCTTTCCTCATCGCAATGCTGTACTGGGCAGAGAAACCACAAAGGAAGAACAGGACTGGCTTGATGAGCATGGTGGGTTTTAACACTCCCCCACTCGGCATAAAAGAGGCCTATATCAACACTTAATAAATATGGAAGCCATTTATTGAACGTCGCGGTAGCGGCGGCGGCGCTCCATTTCCTCTTTTGAAACGCCCATATCACCGCCATATAGCCCGGCCAGAACTTTGTAGTCTCCGGGATTTTCATCATCTGGCAATATATGGATCTTGGTCTCAACGACCGTGTCACACGCAAGTAGCGTCCAGCGCTCTTGCCAGCCAAAGCCTGTGTCATCCTTAACGAGATTATATCCCTGCTCATTATCAAAATAGCCTTCAAAGCGTGTATCCAAGATCGGAGCGGCTCTTGATGTGACACAATCATCAACGCCGAGCACGGCAAATTCCCGTGCCTTTTCTTCAACTCTTTGTTGTAACAAAGGATCTGTTCGGGTTGTCCCGTTTTTCATCGGAAAGAATTGCGGAACACGGTTAGGCAAGGCAACCGCCAATACATTAATTTGCGAAGGAATGTCACAACCACGCTGGCGGATATGCTCTATCCATTGGCCACGCTGAGGGAACGTATTCTTCTTATTAGAATCACCGGAAGATGCATTCTGACGCTGCACCTCCTTATCGGGAAACACAACACGCGAGAGTATGTCTGGAACAAGTCTGTCCCGCCCCTCCAATGTATCACATTGTATGGGGCTTTGCTCATACACGCCTTGCGTATAAGCCCCTAGTGCCTGCACGTAGTCCTGATTATTTGTTAAAAACCGCTGCATTTTCTCGTCCAGTTGCGCGTGAGCCGTTGTCGCAAAGGGCACGCTAAGGGCAAGAGAACAAACAATTTTCAACATATGGTAATAACGTTTCATACACGTAATATATCAAAGAAATAAGCTTGTGGACAATGAAAGAATTACGAACATATTCAGACAATTATATTAAAATTTTTATAACATTGAGATCGAAAATTTCCAAATATAGCTCATTTTATGTTATAGTTTAAGTTCAACCACACATAAGGAGAGTTGCTATGCTACCAACGGAACGCGTTGAGGCCTTGCGCCGCAAACACATGATGATTTCACGACAGATTGAGACGGAGTCAAAAAATCCATATGTGAATGAGCGTTACGTGAAAATGCTAAAACGGCAAAAGCTTATGTTGAAAGAGATGATCGAAGGGGTGCGCGATCAAGACAATCAAGGCTTACACGCGGTTGTCACGCAGGCTGCTGAATAAGAGATCAGCCGCCCTCTTTCCTACAGACAATTTATAAAACAAGACATTTTCATGATATCGGCCGTTCTTTGTTGAAGAACGGCCGATTTATTTTATGCGGCCAGATTGCGTAAGACGTAATGCAAGATACCACCGTTTTGGTAATATGCAGCCTCATCCAACGTATCAATACGCGCAAGGAGTGTCGTCTCCACCGTTGATCCGTCCTCTTTTTCAATGATGAGCTTTACGTCTTGTCTTGGCTTGATGCCGCTTTCCAGGCCTTTAAGCGTAAAGCGCTCCTTACCTGTCAGGCCAAAAGTCTCACGTCCAGCACCATCTTTAAATTGCAAAGGCAGAACCCCCATACCGATCAGATTAGAGCGGTGGATACGCTCAAAGCTCTCGGCAATAACAGCGCGTACACCAAGGAGACGTGTCCCCTTCGCCGCCCAATCACGTGAAGAGCCTGTACCGTATTCTTTACCCGCTACAACGATCAACGGAGTGGCCTCTGCCTTATATTTCATAGCCGCATCATAGATAGAGGTCTCGGCACCGCTGGGAACATGGATAGTAACGCCGCCTTCTGTACCCGGAACCATTTCATTGCGGATACGAATATTGGCAAATGTTCCACGCATCATCACTTCATGGTTACCGCGGCGGGAACCATAAGAGTTAAAGTCACGCGGTTCAACACCTTGAGCGCGCAGATACTCACCAGCCGGTGAGTCTGTCTTAATCGCGCCCGCCGGAGAGATGTGGTCTGTTGTCACGGAGTCTCCGAGAATCGCCAGAGCATAGGCACGCTCGACATTCTCACCACTGTCATTGGAAACCTGCTTCGCCATACCGTCAAAGAATGGTGGGTTCTTCACATATGTAGAGTCATCTTGCCAGTTAAATGTCTGTCCAGAAGCGTCACCGCCGATTTCCTGCCACTCTTTTGTACCGGCAAAAACATTGCTGTAACGCTGCTTGAACATTTCAGGCGTCAAGCACTCGGCAATTGCATTATGGATGTCATGGCTAGAAGGCCAGATATCTTTCATATAAACATCATTGCCGTCTTTATCCTTGCCCAATGGCTCGTTATAGACATCGATATTCATATTTCCCGCCAAAGCATAAACAACAACCAGAGGCGGAGACGCCAGATAGTTTGCCTTAACGTGTGGGCTGATACGCCCCTCGAAGTTTCTGTTACCGGATAGAACGGATGTAACTGTCAGATCCCCCTCTTCTACTGCCTTGGCGATTGGCGCAGGCAACGGGCCTGAATTACCGATACACGTTGTACAGCCATAGCCAACAAGGTCAAATCCAAGCTGGTCGAGATATTCCTGAAGACCTGCATTCTCGAGATAATCCGTCACGACCTGAGATCCAGGCGCAAGCGAAGTCTTGACCCAAGGTTTAACCTGCAAACCTTTTTCAACAGCCTTCTTAGCAACCAGACCGGCCGCCATCATAACAGATGGGTTGGATGTATTCGTACAGCTTGTGATCGCCGCAATTGTCACATCCCCGTGAGAAAGTGTATAATCAGCACCCTCCACCGCAATTTCTTTTGCCGGTAAGTCCTTAGTATATTCCTTGAATGTGGATGCTGCCTTGGCTAATGCAATTCTATCCTGAGGACGTTTCGGACCAGCCAAAGACGGCGCAACCGTGCTCATATCAAGTTCTAGTGTGTCCGTAAACACCGGCTCATGCCCTTTTTCACGCCACATTCCCTGCTCTTTTGCATAGGCTTCAACAAGCTTAACACGCTCAGGATCACGGCCTGTGAATGCAAGATAGCGGATCACTTCTTCATCAACAGGGAAGAAGCCGCAAGTCGCACCATATTCAGGCGCCATATTAGAAATCGTCGCACGGTCAGCGAGTGTCATATGATCAAGGCCATCGCCGTAGAACTCAACAAATTTACCGACAACGCCTTTTTCACGCAGCATTTGTGTAACTGTAAGGACAAGGTCGGTCGCCGTTGCACCTTCAGGTAACTTGCCATTAAGCTTAAAGCCGATAACCTCTGGCAAAACCATAGAAATAGGCTGGCCAAGCATGGCGGCCTCAGCCTCGATCCCGCCGACACCCCAGCCAAGAACAGCAAGGCCGTTAATCATAGTTGTGTGTGAGTCCGTTCCGACAAGTGAGTCAGGATAGGCGATCTCTTCGCCGTTCTGGTTCTTATCCGTCCATACAGTCTGCCCAAGATATTCAAGGTTCACTTGGTGACAAATTCCAGTTCCCGGTGGCACAACGCGGAAATTTTCAAATGCTTTGGATCCCCATTTGAGGAAAGCATAACGCTCTCCATTGCGTTCAAACTCGCGTTCAACATTTAGCTGAAAGGCTGTTGGCGTTCCAAACTCATCCACCATAACCGAGTGGTCGATCACTAGATCCACAGCTGACAAAGGATTAATATCTTCGGCCTTACCTTCAATTGTTGTAATCGCCTCGCGCATAGCTGCTAAATCGACAACTGCTGGAACACCTGTAAAATCCTGAAGCAAAACACGTGAAGGACGGAACGCGATTTCATGCGTGCTCTTTGCTTGCTTCAGCCACTCGCCAACAGCCTTAACATCATCGACCGTCACTGACTGACCATCCTCACAGCGTAATAAGTTCTCAAGCAAAACCTTCATGGAAAAAGGCAGTCTTGATATATCACCGAGCTGGCTTTCAGCTTCTTGCAATGAATAATACTGGTACTCTTTACCATCAACATTGAGAGTCTTTTTGGTTTTTAGGCTGTCTTGTCCTGTGCGAGTGCTCATAAAAAATCCTTTCAAATTTGCAAATAATATAAACTGCTTCGTAGGCGATTAAAAGGGAGAAACGTTTTCAGAGAGTTAAGAGCTAAAATAAGGCACTGCCTTGCCCTAATCTGGCCATAATTTGATGACATACTAAAATTAGTTTCCACTCCATCATATCAAGCCTGTAAGTCCTTTGCGACTTGCAGGCTTTTTTTATATAAAGGTTACTTCTTACAAGCCTGAGCCACACGCTCATATTCCTCCAAGGAATCAATGGCTTGCTGATTATTACGACGTTCGGCATACATAGAATCGGTCACCTTCTTAATCGCTGCCTCAATATACTGCGAAAGCTTTTGTCTCGCGCGCGGTGTCTGCGTGGTTTTGACTGGCCCGTAAACAGGAACCTGCGCCAGGACTTGGGTCAAATACTGCTCCATCACACCACGGTATTTCTTTACGATTTCACGATCCACAGCCACGTGCTTATATTCATGTTGTAATATGACATCATGCTCGCAGCTTCCCTTAGGATAATCGCGCGCGACATAGATAAGCGGGTTGATCTCGAAGGTTACATTCACAGCATCAAACCACAAGCAATCCTGTCGCAGTGCGGGATAAGACTTCCAAGCAAGTTTTACATCCGAAGAGATTTCGATCTCGCCACTCATCAAGCCACCGACATGCGTTTCCACATGAGGGTCATAGGGGGATATTGTGTCAATCTTCTGGCGTTGAAGCTGATCTTTGGTCAAGCGGAAATTATGGCGGACTTCTCGTGTTGTGGCGCGCACAGTGATTTGTGGCGGCGCCTCTTTTTGACAGGTAAGGTCGCTTGCACTTAAGGACAAAAGACCCGCTCCGGCTATTGCCAGCATATCCAGTCCAAACATTATCTTTTCGTCCCCTTCGCGCTGTTAGTGCTACTACATTAGTTTATTTGCAAAATTTAAAAAAGCTCTTAACAGCTTGCGCTTATATGCTTATAAAGAAAGCGAAATAAGAATAAAAGGATGCGTTTTGATGGAATTTATAGGACAACTCTTGCTTTTGGCGTTGGATATCTATCTCTGGGTCATTTTAATCAGCGTTATTTTAAGCTGGTTACTGGCTTTTGGCGTTATCAATGCTCGCAGCCCGCAAGCACAAAAACTTTTGGAACTACTTGATAGAGCCACTGATCCGGTATACAGACCTCTGAGACGAGTCATCCCTCCCTTTGGCGGGATTGATATCACACCGATGATCGTCATTATCGGAATTATGATTGCCAAAAACATTGTTGCCCAACTCTTCTTCTTTTAGAGATTTTTATGACCGCGAACCAGATCATTGACGGAAAGTCTATTGCCCAAGCCTTAAGAAGCGATATCGCAAAAGAGGTTAGCGACTTTCCTTCACAGCCCGGTTTAGCTGTCATTCTCGTCGGAGATGATGCAGCGTCACAGGTTTATGTTCGCAATAAAATCAAAGCAACAGAAAAAGCTGGAATGCGCTCTTTCGAGCATCGTTTTCCTTCTCACGCGTCACAAGCCGCCATCGCCTCGATGATCGAGACCTTGAATCATGATCCGGATGTCCACGGCATTTTATTGCAACTCCCCTTGCCCGCACATTTAGATTCCGACGCGCTTATTCAAACCATCCGTGCGGAAAAGGATGTTGATGGCCTGACATTTTTGAATATGGGTAAGCTTATTGCGGGCGAAGCAAGCGGCCTTATACCCTGCACACCGCAAGGCAGCCTTAAACTGATCCAATCTGTATGCGACGATCTAAGCGGCAAACACGCGGTTATCATCGGGCGATCCCTATTATTCGGCAAACCCATGGGACAGCTTTTGCTACAACAAAACTGCACAGTTACACAGTGTCACTCTCGCACGAAAGACCTGTCCGGCATTTGCCGTCAAGCTGACATTCTGATCGCCGCAGTCGGACGCCCCCAGATGGTCAAGGCGGATTGGGTTAAGGAAGGCGCAATCGTCATTGATGTTGGCATTAACCGCCTTGAAGATGGCTCTTTGGTCGGTGACGTTGATTTTGATGCAGTGAAAGATAAAGCCGGCGCGGTCACGCCAGTGCCGGGCGGTGTCGGTCCTATGACCATTGCCTGCTTGCTTGAAAATACAGCCAAAGCTTATCAGGCTCTTAATCGCTGACTTATAACTTATATCTACTGTAAAAAATTCTCATCAGGTGCATCCATATCTTCGGGAAGCTGGACCTGCTGCGCCAAAAGGGTCGTGATCTCTCTTGCACGTTCCGGATCCATCTCCGCAATAATAGGAGAGCTTCTACGCTCTGACATTTGCTGCATCACAGAAAGCAAGATATCCGTCTCCAGATTATTCAGGATACGTGCCGCATCTTTTGGCTTCATACCTTCATAAATTTTCACCAGAGAGCGAATACGCGCCTGCTCTTCGTCCGATTGCTTGGAAAGCAGCGCCTGCAACTCATCACGAATAGAGGTTAGCTCGGCAATTTTTTGCTCGATCTGATCTTCTGTTGCTTTAAGAATAGCCTCTTTTTGTTCCAGCGCTTTCTCGCGCTTCACAAGGTCCTGACGACGCTCCGCAAGATTTTGCAAGATCTCAAGCTCTGAACGGGCGAATTCGGGATCAAACTCTTCATCGCCGTCAAACAAAGTAAGGCCTTGCAAAAAGTCAGGTATTTCAGAAGTTTCAGGCGTCTCCAAAGCCAAGTCATCTGCCTCGCTCTCATGCTCATCACCGCCCCCTGCCATATCATCATCATGATGTTCGGATGGCTCTTCGTCCTTTGGCGTTTCCGCCAAAGCCTGAGAGTTAATGTTGTGGCTTTCCATCCAGACCTCGGTCGCCCGAATACCAATCGAGAAAATAGCCAAAACTACAAATAACGGAATTAGTCTCATATTGTCTTTCGTATCAAATGTGTCTTACGACTTGTTTTGCTTACCGCGCAAAGCGTCATACAGTGCGCGCTCCGCATCACTTTCCAAATCCTCTGGTCCATCCCATGCAGAACTCGTGCCAGCTTGCTCTTTCAGTCCCTGCTCGTAATCAGGGTCGCGTATAGAGAAAATTGAGCCGGCATCCTCATCCTTACTCATAGATTTTCCGCCTTTAATCCACGACGTCGCCTTCGAAGCTGTGGAAGGTTTATCCGTTCTTTTTTCACTTGCCGTAGCAGATTTTTTCGTAGCCGAAGACGACGAAGCCGAGGCACTTGATGAGGCTGGTCGTCTCGCCTTGCTCGGCGTATCATCCATAAGCTTTTCCAGACGATCGGCAATACGGCTGCTCGATTGATGGATCAACTCCAGCTCATCACTCAGCATTTTTGCCTCTTGTATCTTTTTATCCAGATTTTGTGAACTTTGCGCCATATTCGCTTTGAAGTTTTTGACAGCCTCATCCGCTTTGGTAATTGCGCCTGAAACCTCTTCAATCAGGCCACGCATATCTTTCTTAGCCGTATTAAATGTCTTAAGCGCTTTGGATAGGCGTAATGCAGCATACACACCTGCCCCCAGCATAAGAATAATAATAACATCGATAACTATTGTTAAAATTGGCATCGCCTACCCCTTAATATTCATCCTCATCTTTGCGTTTTGGCTCAACATAACTGTCAATCCTTGCCGCAAGACCGCCCTTTTTCTGCCCCGGTGTCCCCTTAAAGATCGGAAAATGCCCGCATCGTAATTCAACGCGGTCATTTTTCGATACATTGAACATAATTTTATCACCGGGTTTCCAGCTTAGTATCTCCCCAAGTGATACAACCTTCTCGGCCAGAATAGCCTGAAGCTGAATATCCGTCTTCATAAGCTCTTTGGTTAAGTGTGTCTCCCAAATAGAGTCACGCCCGAACTTCTCCCCCATGAACATCTGGAGCAACAGCTCACGTATCGGCTCCAAAGTCGCATATGGGATCAAGACTTCTGCGCGACCGCCACGATCCCCCATATCTATGCGCATACGCGCAAGAACACAGGCATTATTGGCCTGAGTGATCGTCGCAAAACGTGGATTTGTCTCCATGCGGTCAAGCGAGAATGTAACAGGTGAGAGCGGGTCAAAAGCAGAAGACAAGTCGGAAAGCGCCACATTGGTCATACGCTCGATCAATTTTGTTTCAATCGTCGTATATGGACGCCCCTCAATTCGAATGGCTGTTGTTCCCTTCCGGCCACCAAGCAAAACATCGACAATGGAATAGATCAATGCCGAGTCGACCATCATCATACCGTTATTATCCCACTCCTCTGCCTTGAAGACAGCCAACATCGCCGGAAGCGGAATAGAATTCATATAATCGCCAAAACGAACAGTAGAGACCTGATCCAATGTCACCTCTACGTTATCCGATGTCAGGTTTCTAAGAGACGTTGACATCAAGCGCACAAGACGGTCAAATACGATGTCGAGCATCGGTAAACGCTCGTAATTTACCAAGGCCGCATTAATCAGAGCCATAACGCCGGATTGATTCTCGTCCCCGTCCTGATCGTCAAAACCGAGCAAAGAGTCGATTTCATCCTGATTCAAAAGGCGCGCATCCGCAGGTGAGCTCCCCACCTCATCATCGTCATCCATATCAGCATCAGAAGATTGCGCGTCATCATCGCCACCGCCGTCATCATCGGCCATAGCTTCCCACTCGGCCATCATGGCCTTTTCTTCTTCACTCATTTCTTCTGTTTCAGTATCTGCCATAGCGATATCTTATTTGCCCTTAAGTCCAGCTTATTTATGTATTATAGCATGATATACAAGTTTCACGCCATTTTCTCTTAACCGGGGTTAACAGGTGGTTAAAAAACCAAACCGGGATTATTGAATTAGAATTTCCTGGAACAAAACGTCTTTAACTTCAACGGGATAAGCCGCAGCGTTTACACGGCGCAAAAGCTCTTGTCTCAAACGATAAATTCCGGCAGACCCCTTCAAGTCTTCCACACGCAGCTCTCGCAGATAGGTTTGGAAATGGTCAATGACGCGCGGCGACACCTGTTCAATACGAGCAAGGTCTGTATCACTTGCCACCTCAATCTGAACCTTGAGCTTAAGGAACCTCGGGTTAGGCCCTGTGCTGTTCAAATTAACGATAATATCAGACACTTCGTGGAAATAAGGCCCGCCAGTATCACCATGTCCATCGCCATGCCCTTTATCGCCTGCTTTCGGCTCTGCATGATGTTCACCGTGATCGTCAGCCCCCTGTTCTGTCTCAGCTGTTTTGCCGAGCAGACCGTCAAGCGCACCCGTGAAATAAGCCACGGCACCGCCACCGATGAGCAAAACCAATAAAACACCGATAATCAGGAAAAGTTTATTCGGCCCCTTGCTTTCGCCTTCACCCTCGCCTTCAGCAACTTCGCCCTCTTCGTTTTCTTTTACATCTTCGTCGGCCATATCGCGCACTCCTGCATCAATTTATTCTCGCACTAAGTATATGTGGGACAGGACCCAACGTCCATAGGCTTTGTCAAACTATTAACTAAGATTTCACTTAGGTTTAACAAAGGTTTTAACGTCCCATTGCCTTGCCTTCCCGACGCGGATCAGACGCTCCAAGAAACCCGGAATCAATAACACGAATTGCTGTTAGCCCACTATTTTGAGGCCCCACCTCAACCTCATGACCAAATGCTTTCAATGCATCGGGAAAATCGGGCAAGATGATATTTTCAAACTCTAAGGTCGGCCCGCGCGCGATGATATTGGGCATATCAAGTGCCGTTTGGATCTCCATACCCCAATCTATTACAGAAATAATCCTTTGCAGCACATAGCCGATAATACGACTTCCGCCTGCAGAACCGATCACCAGAAACGGCGCGCCGCTCTTGTCAAAGACGATTACCGGCGACATAGATGACCTGGGGCGTTTACCAGGCTCAACACGGTTTGCAATCAGCTTGCCTGCCTCGTCACGCGGCTCAAAAGAAAAATCCGTAAGCTGATTATTGAGAAAATATCCATTGGCCATATGATGCGAACCAAAGGCGCTTTCGATACTTGATGTCATGGATATAACATTGTTATAGCGATCAATAATGGAGATATGGGTCGTCCCCTCTTCTTGCTTCGGCTCACCCGGATAATATTCAGGCTGTGTTACATTTTCGTTGATAATCGCTGAACGCTCTTTCAGGTATTCAGGCTCGATAAGCATAACCCCTGGCGTATCGACGTAATCAGGGTCGGCTATATATTTGTTACGATCTGCAAAAGCAAATCGGCTAGCCTCAGCAATAACGTGCCAGCTCTTAGGATTTTCAACGCCCCATTCACCAAGAGGAAAACGCTCTAGCATTCCCAGCGCCTGCAAAATGGTCAAGCCCCCGGAAGATGGCTCTCCCATAGAGCAGACAATATAGCTGCGATATGGCCCACATACGGGCTGGCGCTTACGCACAACATAATAAGAGAAGTCCTGTGCAGATAAAGTTCCGCCAACACTTTGTGCTTTCTCCCAAATTTTTTGTGAAAAAATACCTTCATAAAACTGACGATGCGTTCCATTGGCAAAGGCATTTAGTGTTCGTGCGTAATCAGGGTTCGTTAAAACATCACCTGCCCGAACATATCCGCCATTAGAGGTCTTAAAATAATTGTTGAAATCAGGAGTTGTTCGCTCGGCTTCAACTTCTGCTTTAATTTGAGCGGCCAATCTGGGGGAGACTTCAAACCCCTCCCGCGCAAGTTTAATCGCCGACTCAAACAAATCCGGCCAAGGCGAACGCCCGTAAAGATCATACATCCCCTCAAGCAATCTAGGAACCCCCGGAACACCGATAGAATGACCAGTCATTACCGCCTCGTAGAATTCCATCGGCTTTCCGTTCGCACCCAAGAACATTTTCGGGTCTGCACGAAACGGCGCGCGCTCTCTGGCGTCAAAACTATATAACTTACCGTCCGCCGCATGGTAATACAGCGCAAATGCACCACCGCCCAAGCCAGAAGATTGTGGCTCGACCAGCCCCAGCATTACTTGCGCAGCAATCATCGCATCTACGGCCGTACCGCCCTGTGCCAGAATATCAAAGGCTGCGCGCGTCGCCAGAGGATGCGCAGTCGAAGCCATGAACTGAGATCCAAAGGATGTATAGCGCTCATTAAATCCTGTTTCGACCTCGGGCGCAGGACGAAAATCGGCCTCCTGTGCAATCGCAACAAAAGGCGTAAGGACAAACATAAAGAGGAAAAATACGGCTTTATAGAGACAGTTTAGCATTCCTTAACCCGTTCCGGTCTATACTATATGTTTGACAGATTGAGTGTAATCCGTCATAAACACGACATTCTTTGTGGCTTTTATATAGCATACAAGGAAAATTTTTAGATAGAAAGAGGTGATTGCAATAGTACAGGTCAGTGTACGCGAAAACAACGTTGAGCAGGCTCTGCGTGTTCTGAAAAAGAAGATGCAGCGCGAAGGTTTGTTTCGTGAGATGAAAAAACGTCGTCATTACGAAAAGCCGTCTGAGAAACGCGCACGCGAACAATCAGAAGCGGTACGCCGTTGGCGCAAGCTAGAGCGTAAAAAACGCTATAACGACTAACGTTCGTTTTTGCTTTTTGCAATTTTACTATTTTTGAAAAATCGCCCTATCCATCATCGGGGCGGTTTTTTTATATCTGGACGCGTGCGGTTTGTTGATCCGAGATTTGCTGTGCCAAGCCATAGCGTTGAGCAAAGCCGCCAACCTTTTGCCTCGCAGCAAAACTAACGCCTTTCAAACTTGGCATATAACGCCCATGCACGCGCATCTGCCCGTATAAAGGCAGAGCCTTTAACACAGGATTGTCCTGAATATGCTCATAGAAATGGTCATCCCCCGGCGCCAACGCCATATACCCTTGAGCGTCATCTAATACCGCACCGAGACCAAAGCCTCTCGGATTAAAATTCATCGGCGCGCATAAAATAATTTCAGCCGGACTTTTTGCAAACACAGCCTCCATATGGGCTTGCAGCGCTCTTGCCACTTTCTTTTGAGTCACAAGCGGCAAAGACGGATCAACCCAGCTGGCCAAAGATGTGCCGACCGCAGAAGGACTAAGGCCATCGATATACTCTTTGATTTCATTGGGCGCACCCTTTGCCCTATCCCTCACGGCTTCACGGGATAAAAGCGTGGCCGGCAAAACAAAACCACAGACCTGCCCTTTATGCTCTATGACCATAGGGTCGCAGACCTCAGGCTTGCCAAGTTGGCTTAGGTCGGGTCGTTCCTTATTGAACAGATCTCCGTAAAATGCAGTAAAGTTCTTTTGTAGAAGTTGCTCTCCTACACGTAACGCCTTTTCTGCCAAATCAGGATGTAACATATACACCCATTAGCACGTAAAGATGAATATGGCAAATATGTTTTAGAATGCACACACAAGAGAAGCAGGTTTGCGACTTGTACCCTCAATACGGCTCGTGCCTTCGATACGGCTCGTACCTTCGATACTATGAGAAAAAACACGAGATAAGCTGGACATTTTTTTCGCTCCTTTTTCTTTAAGAACATGAAAAAAACGAGCATCCCGCTGCCTCAACCGAATAAAGCTGGTCAAGTTTACGCCCTTAAAAAGAGAGGCTGGTCAAGTTTAGAGCTTTTCCTTTCCTATAAATTTTTGCATAATTACTCCATGAGAAACCCTTATATGCGCCGCGCACATCTGGATGTTCAAACTTTTGAATCCATCCTCAAGGCCTTTGCCGAAGACCGTCCGGCAAAACAGGCAGCGCAAGATTTTGACGCATCTTATACCAGCTGCAAAACCTTATATGGGCGCTTTCGACTGCATATTCTCGAATACGGGCATGACTGGCAAGAGCTGCCCAATCTGGAAAGTGACAAGCACATTTACGATGAAGAAACCGTCTTTGGCGTGCAGGCCGCAGACTACAAAATTGTCGTTAGCCCTGCTTATCCTGACGAAATCAAAGGAAACACAGACCAGATTACCTTTGATAGTCTATTTGATGGACAGTCCCGCCATTTGCGTATTCATACAGCCAGCAAGAATCGTAAAGATCAACTTATTGACAGTTTTTGGGATTTTACTCAGCGCCGCACAGCACGCTTGCAAGGGCTTGCCAAACAGACGCTTTATTTACACCTCAAAGAAAATCAGTTCCGCTTCAATTTGCGCGACCAAGACCTTTACGAAATTTTGAAAAAAAGCCTGAGGTTAAACCCTCTATAACGCAAATTATGTCTTGCGTATTGCCACCTATTTTCTATAACTAGAAGACATGGAGAGGGATCAGAAGAGTTACAAAATCATTTCAGATCACGGCTATCCCAAAAAGCCGGAAGATTACATTGTCTATAAACCACAACTCAATCAAGATGGCCATTTAACTCACCCAACGGCAAGACCCATAACGGCAGCCGAAATCTGGGAACTACGCAAAAGCGGGTTAAACCGCAAAGAGATTGCCAAGAAACTTCCCTATTGCACTAAAGACATGGTTGATAAAGCCGAGAGCTATATGATGGAAGTCCACCGCGAAGAGTATGAGCGCGTGGTCGGGCCACCTCAAGCAAAATACAATATATGGCTGGATGAATGTATGCCTTGGCGGCTTGGCTCGCTTCTCCACCGCTTTGGCTATGGCCGCATTAAATCTGTTATGCTCAGCGGTATCGCAGGAACCAAAGACCCCGCCCTTTGGGGGCATCTCATTGACGCAGGCGCAGATTGCATTATTACCAAAGACGGACGCGACAGAGAGTCTAAACCGCTTCCGAACGGCAAAACTCCGGTTCCACAACATCTTGTAACACTTGGCCGCAAAAGTCGCGAACCCTCTGCATTTGCCGCTTGGCATGGCCTTGCTCACCCTAAAAACAGAATATTCCCCTTGATCGTTGTTATCGATCATTCGGTACCCAGTTCCCAAATTGCAACACTATTTAAAAAGCACAAAAGTCACATCCAGCACTTTATAAAGAAGCGTAAAAATATCATATATCTCAGGCTTAACAAAAACGGCGTGCATCAAGTATACAAAGTCAAAGACCTTAAAGAATCTGCCCTAAAAGACCAAGCCAATGAGGCGTTTAAAGCCGTTTATTACAATGAAGGGCTACCCGAGGCTCTGGCCAATAAGTCACAAAACGAAAATTACGCTGCAAGAGAACAGGAAAACGCCAAAAGAGCACAAGCCATAGAAACACTTAAAACCGCTGTTGTCACGATGGCGCTTACTCGGGATACAAAAATAACCCCGGATCTTGTTCGCTATGCACTCTTTATTATCTACGGAGATTACAAACCAGTTGTTCCCAAAGCGGCTATGAACCATGACCAGAAGCAAACAGATCTATCGCAAGTGCAAGCTCAAAATCCAGCGCAGATAAGCCCCCCAAATCGTGGGTAGACAAGCGCACATCCAGCTTATTATACACATTAAACCATTCGGGATGATGCCCTATTTCTTCTGCCTTGAGCGCAATACGGCTCATAACCGACCAGCAGGCGGAAAAGTCCTTAAACTGGAAAGACTTAGAGATTGACTTGCCGTCCTCCGCCAGCGACCAGCCTGTTACCTTTGTCAGATGATCTTGTATTTCCTGTGGAGAAAACGCAGCTTGCACAGCGCTTGTCATGATTTAAATCCTTTTTTTGGTTATCCTGTACCTAATCCAACGTAATTTATTTGTGCCCAGGGTCAAGCTTATGAAAGAGATACGGCTATGAGCAAACAAAGCATCATTATGCATTACACAACCCCGCCATCACTTGAGGATTTGCAGGCTATTGCCGCATCCGCAATTGAGCAGACACCACAGGAACTGTTTGACTATGTCGACGGGCTTGACCTGATTGTCGAGGACTTCCCGGATGAAAGCCTTGTTGAAGATCTTGATCTCGAAGATGAGTTTGATCTGCTGGCTCTTTATACGGCGGGCGCAGATGTTCGTCCCGGTCTTATCAAACGTGTGAATGAAGATGACGAGGCTATAATCTTGTACCGCCGCCCGATCCTAGATGCTTGGTGCGATACTGAAGAAGACCTCAACAGCCTGATCGCACATATCATCGTAACCGAGATCGCACAATCCGAGGGCTTTTCCGAGAGCCAAATCGCGGCCATGTTGAAAGATATGAGCTGAACTAGCCTAATTTAGGTGCGCTTACAACAGCTACAGGGCGTAATTTACGCTCATAAAAAGAGGTGCCGCCCGGCCACGCATAAATGCTATTGAGATCAACAGGCGCACCATTTGACCTTCTGTCCCTGACCAGCTTGAACGTCCAGTCCTTTGTCATGAACATAATTACCTCCGGCGCATAATCCGGTATCTGTGGATGGTCCATAACACCAGTGTTAAGACGACATCCATTTTCAACAATCATTTTCGTCAAAGCATTCACCGTGGTTTCATCATGCGTCCAATCAGAAACAATAAGTGTCTCGGCCAGAGCATCCTTCCCCTCAAGCTTCATCTTCTGGTCAAAAGCCTGAAAGCACTCCAGAGAACGGAATATATCTCTCCCCATCGCACGTATCCCTCCCACAGCATAGCCTGGCAAATGGCCGATTTTTTGCCATTTAAGTCCTGCCAAAGTTTCCTTCGACGGTAAATTTTCCTTCACAGCCGGTACTGTTGACACAGGCTCGGAAACATCATTTTGAGACAAGGCTTCGACCAAGGGGAGCTCCTCATCTTCGGGCAAATTTCCAACCCAGCGCTCCATATTACGTGCAATTTCAAGGCCTGTATCGACATTCAGGTTCAATAGCTGCGACTTCTCAGCCACATCCATCCCCCTAAACGGTGCCTTCGCAGAGCGCTTAAGACCACCTAATATTTGCTCCACCAATTTTGATTTATAATATTTTTCTGTCATTTTATCTCTTTCTATCTTTGTCCTTATCCCATCCTTGGGGGTTTAGGCCCACTCCCGAATATACGCGCAACCACAGAGGGAAAGCCCGGAACAGAAGGAGTAACCGCCGCCCCAATAGCTTCACGAATATCGAGCGTCTTTATAAGCTCGTCCGGTGTAAAGCCTCCCCTGCGGACAGCCTTTGGAAAGCACGATTTATATAAGTTCAGCACGGATTGCATCATCTCATCATTCATAGGATCCATTTTTTTATTACCAAACACTCTTTGCGCCAGCGCCCTCTGACGCGAAATAGCATCCCAATCAGGTTTGATCTCCCCTTCATTTAACCGTCGCACCAGTTCGGCCGCTGCGTCATATGCCTGTTGCGAAGGCGGATCATTCTTAACGCTTAAATTTGCGATGTTTTTATAGGTAACACTTCCACTCCCATCAAGCTCGGCCTTAATCGTCAATGTGCTGGCTCGCACCCCCGCTTTATCTCTCACAGAGAAAATATGAAAGCCATTCTCCAAACAGTTTCGCGTATAACTCCATACGCAATGATCCATTTCCAGAGTTTCTTCGAGCAGCAGTTTTTCATCATTCAGACAATGCGCGCTGAAACCGTCTGGTAAATCCGTCACAGCATCACCGGTCAATGCCCCCCATTCAACTGTTTCCCCACCGATTAAAGTCTGAAACTTCTCCGCAAAGCGGGCATTTGGCGCGTGCCAGTAGGCACTGGCGCTCATCTGCTCGCTGGGCAAACTATTATTCCAAAGGCTTGATACCACACTCTCCATAACAGTGTTTCTCTGGGCTTCATCCAATCTGACATCCATTTGATATGCGGCTCTATCAACCAAATAACGAATAAGCTTTGTTTCCAGGTCTCTTTTCATGTCCTTAATATGATGCAGCTTGTATTTGTATTTATTGAGCATCGGACCAAAGAATTTTTCAGACAATTCAATAGATTCTTTCCATTCGTCACTCAAAATTTTCTTCGCCAATCCGAACCATATGCCATCGACGTCCTTCCAGAACTGCTTCACCCAATGTCTCAACACCTCGGGCGCTTTGTCATCAGAATAAAAATGGTCTGCATAAATCTTTGCTGCATCAAGGCAGGCCATAAAACTGGCGTTATCTCTCATAACCATTTGGGTCGAATGCCACACTGATTTAAGCGAGCCTTTCTCATACAATGGCCGCGGCCAAAGATTTGGATTAATCATATCCAAAGCAGGCAATATCTCTTGCCATGTTATCACTTGTGAAAAGTGACTTGATTTGCCCTTAGGGATGATCTCGGACTTTCTTGCATATTTTTTTATACATTGCTTGATCGTTGCGGCACTTACGCCAAAATAACTGCCCACCGCCTCATAGGGCGAGCCCCCCTGTGCAATCAGCGACCAAACATCTTTTGTCAAAAACATATCCTCAAATGTTTTACAAATTTCGGCCATAACCGGTAATTGCGATATAACAGTCTCACGCTGCGCCCCTTTGGGGAACTGGGTTAAAAAATTATAGATATCAGAGAACAAGAATTCGACAGGGATCGCCATTCGCACATCGCTATCATCACCAAGCTTACGGCAGGCATTCCATAAATCCACATCCAGATACTCACAATCCCTATTAAATATTACCGCCTCAAACTCTTTACGGCCATCGAACAACAGCTGACGCGCTTTTCCTCCTAAAATCGGAGCCAGTATATTTCTAAGCTTTTTGTCTTCTGTTCCTTGCAGATTATCTTTAAAAAATTGTACAAAACAGCGCTCGAAATCATGCTCCGCTCTTTTCGCCATCTTTCTTTTGCATTTATAAAATTCGGCAAAAGTGATTGTCCTCTTTTTAACCTCCAGAGGAAGGCCTGGCATAGCGTCCGGATCTTTAAGACAACGGATCAAAACAGAATCAGGATTTGTTTTATCGGTTGCAAAATGGATGGTCTTATCATCACGGTGAGACCTGATCGCTATAAATTCCACCTCTTTTTTTTGTGTCTTGGGATTAAAAACATCATACATAAACATAAAGACATCAGTAAGATTATATGTATATTGCTCTTCCTCACTTAGTCGACGATGCTCAATTAAACGAAAACCGACACGCTCATTTAAATATCCCGCTAACTTAGTCCGCCAGGTCTTATGCCAATTTTGTGCAAAATCTGTGTTGGCTGTTTTGCGCTCAAAAAACAACGAAGTCTCAAAGCGGTCGAGCACTTCATTGATATAATCTTCTTTTGACAATGTACCGTTCGGAATAATAGACATAAAAAAACAAATAGCAGAGACTTATAAATTATGTCTACTAAAAACTGAATATTTTTTATTGCCTGCTTTATTCTCTACAGAGGGGGTAATACACCGCATCGAGGAGTCGGGCCGCTAGAGACCCTAACAATAACACGGATAGCTCCACCAGCGGAGAGTTCTACACCCTCAGGCAAGGATTGAGAGACATTAGCGATCGCTTGCTCGTTCAGATTATCGAAATCGGCTCTTTGGCTGATAACACCTTCGCTTAGGGTCTGGCTCGCCAAAACGCTGTCCTCTACATATGCGGCCGAGAAATCCTCTATTTTTTCACGTAAAGGTTCTATAACACCTTCATTCAGCTCTGTTCGTAAAGCACTACCCACGGCATTATTAAAGGCTTGGCGCTGCCCTTCCTCCAATACATCATGAGGATATGAAAGACGATAAGGTATAATATAGCCGGCCATTGCCATAACACCATTTTCTGAACACGCCTGAAACATCATTCTGTTCATAAGAATCGTTCTCACAGTCTCGCCTCTTTCAAGCAATGGAGAGCTGACCTGCACCTCTTGTGCCGAGGAAGCCGATATGCCGAATAAAGCGCTACTCAAAAACGCAGTTTTCAAGAAATTTCTCAACACGATGCATATACCTACAGTTATTAATATAAACCCTTATTTTTTGATATTAAATTTTGCAAACTTCCGCAAGCAAAAACAGAAGCTTATACACTGGTAATATAATACCTTTTTATAAGCCGTTGTTTTAAAACAAAATAAAAAAGATTTACTGATTTTCCTTGACACCCTGCTCCGCTTTGCATAGGAATAGCGCATTATTTTATAACTAAAGGAAAAAACAAGATGAAAACATATTCTGCAAAACCTTCTGAGGTTGAGAAGAAATGGGTGATTGTTGATGCTGAAGGTGTTGTCCTCGGTCGTTTGGCCGCTGTTGTTGCAACACGCCTGCGCGGCAAGCACAAGCCAATGTTCACACCCAACATCGATTGTGGTGACAATGTGATCGTTATCAATGCTGATAAAGTACGCATTACCGGTAACAAGAAAGACCAATCCACATTTTACTGGCACACAGGATACCCAGGCGGTATCAAGGGCAAAACTCAAGGCCAGATCCTCAATGGTGAGCACCCTCACCGCGTTGTTGAGAATGCTGTTCGCCGTATGTTGCCAAAAGGTGTTATGGGTCGCACACAGTATAAAAACCTACGTGTTTACGCTGGTACTGAGCACCCACATGAAGCTCAGAAGCCGGAAGTTTTGGATCTGGCTGCTGCAAACTCTAAAAACAAGCGCGCAGCGCAACGCTAATTGAAAAGATAGGAACATCAAATGAGTGAAACATCTGTAAAAGATTTGAAAGACCTTGGTGGCGCTGTAGCTGGTCAGACTGCAAATATCGCAGCATCTGGTACTGGCGCAAGCACTGAAAACCAATCTGACGCACCGCGCGAGCCCGTTCGTGACGAACATGGCCGCAGCTACGGTACAGGCCGTCGTAAAGACGCTGTTGCCCGTGTATGGGTTAAGCCAGGTAAAGGCCGCGTAACGGTTAACGGCAAAGACCAGACTGTTTATTTTGCACGCAAAACACAACAGCTAATCTTGAACCAGCCTTTCCTTAAAACAGGCCGCGTTGGTGAATTCGACGTTGTCTGCACTGTTAAAGGTGGCGGACTATCAGGACAAGCCGGCGCAGTGCGTCACGGTATTGCTCGCGCTTTGGCTCTTTACGAGCCAGAACTTCGCGGTGTCTTGAAGAAAGAAGGTATGCTTACTCGTGACAGCCGTATGGTTGAGCGTAAAAAAATCGGTCTTCACAAGGCTCGCCGTCGCAAGCAGTGGGCAAAGCGTTAATCCGCTTAACCTGCAATATAGAGATAACAAAAACGCCTCAAATTTTGAGGCGTTTTTTTATGTCCTTTGGATCAAATGATCCGTCTGTCTTACAAAACTGAATGCATTAAATCTGTGTTCTAAGGACTTCCTGAAAAGCACTGACCATACGGTCACGCACAGATAAAACAGTGTTCAAGGCAACTTCAGCACGCGTTACTGCGTCAACAACATCGGTAAGCTCTGCTTCACCCGTAATTGCTTTAGCCGACATCGCCTCGGATTTGCGGGATGCTTGTATCGCTTCGCTCACACCTTCGCGAACCAAATCGCCAAAACTCGCCTGCCCGCCCAGCATTTGCTTATTCGCCGAAAGATCTTCAGATCCTTTCAGACCCTGCATTTGCTTAGCCATATTGGCATATTTTTGCGCTGCTAATGTTTGCGATATATCAACCATAATCTTTATTCCTTGTTACAATCAATTATAGCACGTCCTCTATTGATCCAGCAAGCCGATCGTCTGATTGGTCATCGTACGTACCATTTTAATCATGTTGAGGTTCGCCTCATAAGAGCGCTGAGCCTCGCGCATATCCATCATCTCAATTGTCGTCTTAACATTCGGCATCATTACATAGCCATCAGCGTTCGCGCCGGGATGTCCTGGCATATAGCGCGTCGGGAATTCAGATCGGTCGCGCCCGACATCTTCTACCACAACTTTGCTCATGCCAGTCTCTCTGTCCAAAACATTGCGGAAAGAGACTGTCTTACGTTGATAGGGCTGTTCGCCCGGAACATTTGCCGCAGAATCCGCATTCGCAATATTTTCAGATATCACGCGAATACGTGTGCTTTGTGCCTTCATCCCATAAGTAGAAGCCGACATTGCGTTTAATAAATCCATTTTTCTAAATCCTTTCCTTATACCTTACCTTATCGAGCGCTTTTAACCTTATTATTGACGCCCGCTTCTAACAGCCATATTCAACATTGCCGTATTCTTGCGGAAGACGCGCAACATCGTTGAGTAATCAATCATATGGCGGTTTGCCTCAATCATCTGTTCCTCGATAACAACGGCGTTTCCATCAGGGCGAACCTCATATGTTACTTTGGCCGCACGTTCTTTCGGCTGTCCATCCAGATTTGCGCTCATAGAAGTGAAGTGCCCCTCAGCTGTTGTCTTAGGCACAATTTTCCTACCCGGACCTCGTTCATCCATGGATTTCTTCACAAAAGCGGAAAAATCTGCCTCTCCCAGCTTTTTAGGGACATAGCCGGGAGTGTCAGCATTCGCGATATTTTCAGAGACCAGCTTCTGTGACTTGTTAAGATAGTCCATTTTGGCCTTAATACCGGAAAATAGACCGATGCCTTCCATACTCATCTTGGTCGTCCTTTGTTTATATTTACCTTTACCTGTGATATAAATATGCAGAAACCATGCCAGTTTGAGGGCGCCTTATGAATGACGATAGCGAAAACCACACAATCAATATGATTGAAAAAGACACAAGCCTTGATGCAAAATCCATGCAGGATTTAATCGAGGAACGTGTGACAGCGATTGCTATCGGCTCTGAAAAAGAAAATCCACTGCACCAGAAAATAACCGCCATCGGCAAAGGCAAGTTGGCAGAACAGATATTAGAGCTGGCATTTTCTCACGGCATTCGTGTGCGACAAGACAAAGACCTCACACGATTACTCTCGGCTTTGGAACAAGACAGCCCTATTCCGACCGAGGCTTTACTTGCCGTGGCAGAAATCCTATCCTATGTCTACAGAGCCAATAGACAACCCAATCCGTTTGAGGCAATACTAGCCGATAAAGAAAACGAGACATTGCTTGAAAAGCTGAATGAGATCACAACGGAAGAAAGATAAACCATGAATAATAGCGCACCAACCACGGAACAACTCGTCCACGCAATTACCGAACTGACCGACTATATTTCTGTATCAGAAAATCAGATCAGACAGGGAGAAGAACTGGATATGTCAGGCGTTGACGATCAGGTTCAAGCATTATGCGACCGCATTGAATCAGCACCTCCTGCAGTTAAAAAGCCGGTTGAACCACATCTTGCTAAAATGATTATGGCACTGGAAAAGCTTGCCGATGCCTTAGAAGTACAGCTAGCCGATGCCCATGAAGGTCAAAACGGCGACGAAGACGAAGACGAGTAAGCATAGCCATGGATATACTAACTCTTATATTCGGGCTGCTCTTTGTTGTGAGCCTCATGCTCGGCCTAGCATGGATCGCGCACAAAGCAGGACTAACGGGCGGCGGCAATCTTATGATTGGTGGTCAAAACAGGCATATGCAAATGCTCGAGCGTCTGGCGCTTGACCCCAAACATAGACTGGTCCTGACACGTGTTGGCAAAAAGCATTATCTATTGCTTACCGGCCCTACCTCCACGCAAATTGTGGATAAGGACGTGTCATTAGAGTCCCTGCCCCTTGATTTTAACGTCAAGGCAGAGGACGATGATAGCCATGAAGATCAGCCAGAACGTTAAAGATATCACCTTAAAATTTAGCCTGTGTGGCCTTCTGGCTGTGGTCTTATCCATGGTTTTTACAGCCAATCCTGCTGTGGCGCAAAGCGTTACTCTTGATATCGGCCAAGGTGGAGACGGCACACTAACCGGTCGTTTAATTCAGATTGTCGCATTGATGACGGTGCTCTCACTTGCCCCCGGCATCCTGATTATGATGACTTCTTTCACGCGTTTGGTTGTAGTTTTATCATTTCTAAGAACAGCAATCGGTATCCAGCAAACACCACCTAATATCGTGATGATCTCGCTCGCGTTATTCATGACCTTTTTCATTATGGCACCTGTTTTCAATCAGGCCTACCAAAACGGCATATTGCCTTTGGTAAATGAAGAAATGGAGGAAATGAGCGCCTTCAATGAAACGGTAAAACCATTCAAACGCTTTATGCTGGAGCATACAAGAGAAGAAGACCTCGTCCTGTTTACAGAAATGAGCGGGGAGACCGTCTATGAAAATCCGATGGATATTCCGATACAGGTTCTTATTCCGTCTTTCATGATCTCGGAACTGCGACGCGCTTTTGAAATCGGCTTTATGCTGTTTCTGCCATTTCTTATTATCGACATGGTCACAGCCGCTATTTTGATGGCCATGGGTATGATGATGCTACCGCCTATCACCATATCGTTGCCGTTTAAGATTATCTTTTTTGTGATCGTAGACGGGTGGTACCTGATTACAGGTAGCCTGCTTAAGAGCTACGGATTATAGCTTTAATACTCCCTCAACAGATCAGTGTCTCCACCTAAACCACCGCCGCCAGAACCACCACCGCCAGTTCCGCCACCACCTGTTCCACCAGTCGTCACACGGGTGTAGCGACAATATCTGGCATTACCATTACAACCATCACAGTCGCCATTATAAGCTTCGGCTTTACTACCAGTCCAACAGTTGTTCGAGCTGGTATTTCCTTGCCTTACGCAACACCCCTCTGTGATACTGGAGTCAGATGCCGCGTCTTGTGTCAACTGCTCTCCACAATTACTAAAACACGCAGAGTTAGAACCAGCGGTACTTCTATCAACGAAGTAGCTATAATCACCATAATGGCCTGTGCCACGACATCTTGGTTGGGAAACACTCACACTCTGGTCACAGACAAAGTGCATTTTATACGCAGAGCAAGACGCATCTGAACCACCGCTTGAACCATTACACGTCCAAGTGAACTCTGTAGTAGAGCCAGACACAGTGCTCGCCGTCCCGGAAGAGCAGAGATTCGTGCTTGGCGTTGCATTCTTATTAAACTCACCACCATTCGCTGAGCCACAAGTTCCATCAACGCCACAGCTTTCAGTGTTACAGCTTTGAGTCGTTGTAGGCGCAGAGCCAGTACAACTATCATAATCACAAGTCACAGAACGGGTTTGTGTACCGCCACCACAGCTTGCGCTACAAGTGCTCCAGCTCCCAACAGTCCATGCACCGCTTGTGGGACAAGATTGTGTATTACAACTTTGTGAACTCGCAGGTTTTGAACCTGTGCATTCACTGTGCTCACAAGTCACAGAACGGGTTTGTGTACCACCGCCACAACTTGCACTACAAGCGCCCCAGCTTCCTGTTGTCCATGATCCCGTGCTCCAGCTTGTATTCGTCGCGGAACAATAATCTGTTGTGCTATTCGAACAGCTCCATGTGTAATTGGCACCAGTAGAGACTGTGGATGGGCTTCCTCCATAACATAGACTGCTTCCACTTGGAGCCGAGCTGTATGAGCCTCCATCAGCACTCCCACAAACTCCGTTTTGAGGGCAATATGCCGTTCCGTGGTTAATGACCGAAGACATCGCGCCGTCATTTAAATTTTCGGCTGTATGAGAAAACGAGATACTATTGCTGCTGTTTCTTCTTGCTTTCACTCTGACACGGTAATCATCGCCATTTGCATGAACATTCGTGATTGTGCTGTCCGTTTTTGAACGACCAATCTCGATGTTACCAAAGCTAAAATAGTGATTAGACGGAGTTTGACCGCTATTGTAATAGCTAGAATTAGCGCCCAAGGCTTCGCCTGTACAACCATCACATTCAATATAGTGATTCCACGTCGTACCGCCCGGCCCAACAAAACCAGACACACCAGAACCAAAATATACAGATGTCCGACATTCGTCCGGCAAAGCATTTTCACACACAGGTGACGTTGTTGTTGTCCAGTCCGTTATAACAGAATAGTTTCCGTTCTGGCTGGTAACTCTCAGCTCTCTGCGCTCTGACCCTGCTGTTTTCAGGACTTGTCCTGCAGGGCAAGACGTCGCCTCTCGCGTTTCTCTCCAGCGACAATCAACACTATTCAAAGACCAACCGCTGATTTGCGCTGCCCCGACTTCTCCGGGATAATCAGAGCTTGTGACAGTATTTACTCTATCTGTTCTGCTGAACTCATAGCCCGTCCCACCAACAAGGCTCCAATTGCTAGGATCATGATCGTTAGGCAGTATCTGGACACAGCCCATTGTGAGTGTATGAGTTCTATAACAGTTTACACTATCCAACCAGGGCTCACCGGTATCAACAACCTCTGTAATCTCAGCACCTGTTTCCGAATTGGTCGTAGTGCGTCTTAGCTGACCTTGTTTATAAACTGCTTGCCCGCTATAGACGGGATAGCTCATCTGTCCTACGCCACCAAGATGAGAATGTGATGTTCCCGCCTCAGCACTACCGCCACAAGATACCGTAATCACCTTGTCTTCTATAAACTCGTCCGTAATATTTTGAACGTCACTTGCTGTTTGTTTTTCACTTGCCCCCACTGTCACACAAGTATTAATACCGGATGTCGTTTGTTGTTCAGAGCTATGACTCGTTTCCTCCTCGTCACTGTCTTGAACAGATCTACACTCAATATTACTCAACTCTTGCGCCAAAATGCTCCCAACTGAGCTAATCTCGGCGGCATAAGCTCCATCTTCCAAGGCACTGGACGCTGTCGATGTTGCATCCATTTCCAAAGCAATAATTTCAGGGCTTTGTACACAGTTACGCGTATATTCAGACCATGAAAAAGATGTCCCAAGCGAGCTTTCCGCAGCTTCGATACTCTCTCCCGCCATACTCGCAGGAATAGAAACCGCATTAGAGCCATTCGTATGCGTCACAACTCTGCGGCCATCACTATGTGTTTCAACAAGAACACGGCTCATGATTGTGCCGTTCTGATTTGCGGGGCATTGCTCAACCCTATAAGCAAACTTACGACTCGCCTGTGTTTGCCCCTCAACAGGAATAAGTCCGGCAAATACGATCACAGGCGCACCGACAGGGATAGAAATCGTTTCCGAACCGCATTCAGATGCGGACGGAATGGCTTGAGAAGCACCACTGACCAGCTGTATATCATCACCATCAAACAAACCAAGATTGCTCGCATCGAGACGGTTCACAAGTGTTTGCAGAACTTTCTCCCCGGCGCCAGAGCCACTTCCCAGCCCTGTCATCGTGAACACGCCTTCATCTCTTGAGTCAAGCCAGCTAATCTGAACACCACTGACATCACAGTAGACAGAACGAATATTGCCTGATATGGCTGCTGTTCCGATAAAATCCTCAGGAAGCTGTATCGCACCTGCGAGATACGACGCTCCAGAATCAGGAGAGACGATCATCTCTTGCGCCTGCATCGCAAAGCTTTCGAAGCTATTGGAGATATTAGTGATTTTAGCCTTTTGAGAAATTTTCCCCACGCCCCAGCTTGAATTGCTTCCGGCCTGAAAACTCTCTGGCTGACAACCGGCCATTATAAACAGCCCGCTCATCAGCACACAAAATGCTAAAAATCTTTTTACAGTTCCCATATCTCCCTCATAAACCTTTTCACCTTAAAGGATACCATAAAAACCGTAAAAATAATGTAAAGTTTTATCAGTTTAGGGAGACGACGGAGCAATGTCGCCTTCCTTAGTTTTAATAAATTGACGAGTTAGAAACCGTTATAATCAAGTTATCTACAATCAACGACAGCGACAAACGCCGACTTCAACAATACAACTTCCACCGCCCCAGAGCGGCTCACTTACTTGATAGCTGTTACCGTTATTCGCTAGATTACATACCATGCCAGGATCACCATAAGTTCCACAACCACCACCACTATCTTGTCCTGCATGATACTCCATACTACACGTCGGAGCACAAGCCTGCGTGTTACAACTCTGGCTGCTGGATGGGCGTGAGCCCGTACAGCTATCATAGTTACAGCTTACAGAGCGTGTCTGTGTACCGCCGCCACAGCTTGCCGAACAGCTAGACCAGCCACCAACAGACCAAGGTCCGCTTGTAGGACAACTTTGAGTATTACAGCTTTGCGAACTAGCAGGTTGTGAGCCCGTACAGCTATCATAGTTACAGCTTACAGAGCGTGTCTGTGTACCGCC
>CAXGMH010000016.1:0-32541 GCA_964010795.1 uncultured Alphaproteobacteria bacterium | reverse complement strand
TTGTGGCTTGGCTGCTTCGATCTCTGCACGTGGTTGTGGTGACGCACTCGGTGCGCGTGCCAGAGGGTCGTTGGTAATGACCAACGTAGGCACAGCGCTCTGCGCTTCAACTTGTGACGCAAAACCTGTCAAACCACCCATAATGCTCAGGGATAAAGCTAAAATTCCGTATACTGATCTCATGATATGCCTCGTCGCAAAATTCGCGAAAATTAAAAACATTATTGTCATAGTGGAAAGCGTTACAAAACGCAATACATCTTATAGGCCTACTGCATTCGCCTTAACCTTGCAAGTCTGCGTGTTACACAACACAAAGCTATACAGAAGAAAAATTTCTTATAAATATTCTTGCAATTTAAAAAAGGCTTATGTATGTTTCGATTTCATTTCGCAGATAGATCTGCTTTTTGACCTTTACGCGCCCCTAGCTCAGCTGGATAGAGCGTCTGACTACGGATCAGAAGGTCGGGGGTTCGAATCCTCCGGGGCGCGCCATTTCCCATTTTCCCATTTTCCCATTTTCATCGACTCTAACACTTTGAATGATAAAGATATTTCCGAGGTTCGAAGTTTTTCCTTTATGATAATCCATTATTTTATTACAATAATTAAATGAGCTTTTGGAGATCAGGAAACGTCCTATTTTTAATTTTGATTGCGGTCGCGTTGTTTGCAGCGCTCAGCTATGCCGTCACACAGGCCACAGGCGGCGGGGTGATTGATATTGAAAAAGAAGATGCCGAGCTGGATGTTGCCCAGATCGAGAATTTCGAGTCTGCCGTCAACGCCGCTCTTTGGCGCTTAAAACTCGCCAATGGCTGTCGCGATGATGAAGTCTCTTATGAAACACCGTCAGGTGATTACGAAAACCCTTTCTCACCCGTTGATTATCGCTGTCACGTCTTTCGCCCTGAGGGCGGTGGCGTGCCCTATACTGGCTTTGTGCCCTCTGGTGCGATCGATAATGACCCGGACAGCTTTGCCGGAAACTTCAACGATCTAAGCGGCGAGACATCCGGCACGGTTGTGACCTCAAACACCGTGACGATCTCAGGCATCAATGTTTATGAGGGTGTCACTGTCACGGGGGCTGGTGATCCAGAGTACAGCATCAATGGCGGCCCCTTCATGACCAGCGGCGGTCAGGTCAAGGACGGCGATACAATCGTCCTGCGCGCCACTGCACCCGCTAGCGGTCAAACCAACAACATCACAATCACCATCGGCGAGCAGAGCGATGTTTGGACAATAGCCAGCCAGACCACAGGATCATGGACGGTAGGCAGCTGGGGCAGCTGCTCTGCCTCTTGCGGTGGCGGGACGCAAACCCGCTCCGTCACCTGTGACTATGACGTCTGCGCAGGCACTGAGCCTGATAGCAGCCGAAGCTGCAACACACAAAGCTGTTGCGTGGCAAACTATGGAGATAGCTGTAACCGATTTGAGTCTACTCCAATGGGGTGCGTCAGTGACCCTGATGATTGCCCTGGCCTTGCATACGACCAAGTACCATGTGGGGGTTCAGGGTATTGGTGCGAAGATATAGAGATAATTCCTGGCACTATTCAGTGTAATGGCTCTTGTCAGTGATGCATCCAAGCCTCAAATAGACATAAACACCGCAAAACAGGCTATGATTTTGCACAATGCCTTAAAGAATAACGAAGCCCCCCCCCTATCTGCTTAAGGATTGAAGAGCAGATTACAATCGTTAAAACCTTAACAGATCAGCCCTTAAAATTTCTCCGGCCTCAGGATTTCGGTGTTTTCAAGATATGTGATACCTGAATAGTTTTTGAAAAACTTGGACGAAACACGGTTCATAATGTCTTCGGCCGTAGCGCGATCGGGCACGATTACCTCAATCTTGATATTCGAGAACTCATTAACCACAGAGGCACGATCTGTGAGTGAGCGCCGCACATCACGACTCCCCTTCCCGCCTGCAGCAGTGCGTGTATAACCTGACGCACCTGCCTCATCAACGATCTGGCAAACCTTATCAGCAATAAGCTTTTCCGTTATAATGACAACTTTTGTAGCCTTGTGTAATGTCATCTCTTCTCTCCTCCCTGAATTCTACACGTTAAAGACCGCTTGCGCCAATGCAATAAATAACGGGATACAGATAACGATAGCAACAGGAGTCCCCACACTCGTTGACGCGCCTATATAAGATGACGGGTTCGCCGTGGGAATGCCGCCACGCAATGTCGGAGGACCGGATATATCCGAGTTTGAGGCCGCCATAACAGAGAGCAACACAACCCCGCCCGGGCTGAATCCGACAACAACATGAGCAATGTAGCCCAAACCAAACGCCATCAAACCATGCACAATCGGAGAGATAAAGGCATAAACAGCGAACCAGTGCGCAACCTTGCGGAGTTCATGAATACGAGCCCAGGCCTCCATCCCCATAACCAGCATCAAAACAGAGAGGAAACCTCTGAATAACGGCTCATAAAAACTATCATAGACACGATCAGGTTTTGTCAAAAGACCAAGCGCCAAGCCAAGAATAAGTGCTGAAAGCGCGGAGCCACGCAAACTCTCTTTAACAATCCCCCAAGCATCGACCTTGCCATCATCCTCTGCATCCGTAGCGTTTTGTTTCTTCAGATAAAGATTGGCAAGCACAATCGCAAGGATAAGTGCCGGAATATCCATAAAAGGATAGAGCGCAGGCACCCAAGCCTCATAAGGTATCATGTCCTCTTCGAGCAGAACAATTGCAGCAGCCAAAGTGGAAGCACTTACTGCGCCGAATAATCCGGCCGTAGCAATACCGTCTTCTCGGCGGATACTCGGCAATAACGAGAACAAAAAGCTCCCAAGCAGCACCACAATAACACCGATAATGACCGCCGAAATTGCCGGCAACATCATAGCCGATAAATCCGCATGGCGAATTTCGATACCACCTTTGATACCGATCTTCATCAAAAGAACAAAGACAATGAACTGATAAACTGCATTGGGAATAGTCAGCTTGCTTTTTAGAGCCCCAATCAGCATTCCGCCGATCAAAAAGCCTAGTGTCGGAGATTGAAACTGCGTCACAAGTCGCGCCAAGAAATCAAAAACAAAATCCATAAGCCACCTTTATTATTATCCGTTACTTTATAAAGTGAAAAACTAGAAAAGGAATGATAATTCATTTCTTTTATCCACAATGATAATTTTTCCCGATCTACGCTTGACCTGTATGCTTGTGATAATGATGATGGAACGAGAGACTAATTATAACTTTAATGAAAGGACGCCGCGAGATGACGTCAGAAGAAATCAGAAAACTGGAAGACTATCTTAAAAACAAATTCCGCAACGAAGCTATCAATTTGAAAAAGCGTGCCAAAGACGAAGATTCTGTCGAGGTCTATATGGGCGCCGAGTTTATCGCTGTTATTTATAAAGACGAAGACGAAGGCGAAGTTTCCTATGATATGAACATGGCGATACTTGCAATGGATGTGAATGGCGGCACAGGCGCGGCCTAATTAGCGATAATATTTGCTTTTTAGGCATTCAAACTGGTAAAATAGTGATTGAGATGGTGATGAGGGATTTTCTTAGTAAAGCATTATTGTGCATTTTATTCGGTGCAGTGTTGGCTGTGCCGTCCTCTGCGAATGCGCAAAAGGTCAATCTTGCGCCACTTCTGAGCGCAGCTCCCTCACAAAGCCTCCAGCCGCAGGACGTCACCTTCAGCTTCAGTCAATCCGGAACGGCCTTTCAAATTGCACGCACGGCTCTTCGCCATGACCTTTCAGAGCTGGAAGACGATATAGGACGCAACCTTGTCTTGTTCACAGCTCGTGAAGACCTGCTCGGTGATGAAACGCCCGAGATATTCGTAAAACTTGCTGATAAGAAAATATTTTGTGATTCATACGGGAATTGTCCCATCAGACTTCTTAAAATGAGTGAAGACGGGCCAGTTGAAATCGGGCAATTCACGGCAAAAGAAATCGCCATCTTAAAACCGAAAGGGCAAAAGCAGCGTAATAGTTCTGCCTTTTTGGGAATACAAACAACTGCATACTTGCCTGAGAAGCAGGTAACGCGGTATACTGTAGTAAATGGGCGTTATGTGAGCGATAACGCAAATGAGCAAAAGTCCAGTCAGGGTGAGGAAAAGCAATAATGAGCTATCAATCTATACACAATCGCCAAACAGGTGCCGTGACAGCTAAGTCCAATTTTGGAATCCTTTGGCTTATGCAGGCATTCACCGCTTTTGCGTTTCTATTCGCGTTATCTCTTGCCAGTCCAGCTCAGGCCGAGCAAACAAAGCATAGCACGCCTAACCCGGCTTTGACCGAAAATTACAAAAAGCCGACAATGGCAAAAGCTCTCGAAGATTATTACGGATACCATGACACAACATTTTTTGGCGGGGTCACATGGGCGACGGAAACATCCATTTCGCAACACCGTCATTCTGTTTTCGCACCAATGTCCGGGACAATTAAAACCGTCAGTGAAAGCCCGTCTCTCGGTAAATTCCTTGTTGTTGAGCACGCAGGTGACCTCTCTACTCTTCTTGGCGGCTTTGGCTCAATTGACGTTACTGAAGGTGACGCAGTTTTCCAAGATCAAAAACTCGGCGAAGTTAAGCCAGAGCAAGGCCAGCTATACCAAGAGGTTACATTTGCGGGTGTGCCTCTCGACCCGTCAAGCGTCATAGGTTTCGGCGTGGAGAGCTTCCAATACTTCGTTGTCGAGGCATTGGATGAAATCGAACGCGGTCCCTATTCCTTGATTTCCGATATGGATTTCGACCAATGGCAAAATGCACAAAAGATTGCTGCAGCTCAGACCGCCAGCGAAGGCGATATGGCGTCCTACAGCGCAAGCTGTAGCGAAGGAGATGTATTTGACGATGGCGATCATTGCTGCGCCGACAGCTATGGCGGTACGTACAAAGTCCCGCAAACCTGCCGCTGTGATATCTGGGCTTCAATGATCGATCCGGTTGTAGCCAGACTTGAAGCGGAGCGCAAAATCGTTCAATCTCACCCATTCTCAGAGCCTCCAAGCAGCTTGCTAGACATGATGTGCTGGGATCAGATTGTTAAAGTTGACGGTGATATAGGTGCCAATATCTATGTGCCACCGGCCAATTTATCAGCGGGCCTTGCCAGCTTTATCGGTGGCGCATTTTTACAAGCCTATAACCAAACCCAGTTTTTCCGTATTGTTGATGAATCTTACGGCGCAGTTGGTAAAGCCTGGAGCCGGGGCTTCTGGGCCGATATGGATCTAAACTCAATCCCGGGTCTGGTCACTTATGCCTATGTTAAGGCTCAAGAGTTTCTTGATCTGGCCGTAATGACAATCAACAATTTTGCACGCAACATTGTTGGCGGCTTGCTCAGCTCCATTACGGGCGGTCTTTTGAACACCGCAGGACTTGGCGGCCAGTTCAATTGTGACACCATGTACCGCCTATGGAACGTTGCAGAGAACTGTTTCGATATAGAAATTCCCGGCTTTGGCGATCTGCTTGACCGTATTGAGCTCCCGGGGCTTGCTTGTGAAATCGAAGCCTTTGCCTATGGCGGATCTGGTATGCGCGGTATTTATGACCTTATGTCCCCGACAGAAGTCGGTGGCAGTGAATACCGTCGTTTCCCGGTTGAAAAAGCTTTGACCAGCATTCTGGGTGCTGACCCAACAGATTCTCTTAGACGTCAGCCAACCAATCCGGGTGAAGGCTGGTTCAGATTGCAGCAACAAGGCCAGTAATCGAAACATAGAAAGTTTGTTATGCTCTGGTTTCATGGCGTAAGCGTCGGAGAATCTCTTGCCAATCTGACGCTGGTAAAGGCTTTGCGAGAGCATTATCCTGAGCTTCCGTTTCTCTTGACCAGTACAACTGCAACCTCAAAAAAGCTGATTGAGAAACAGCTTGATGCCAATATGACCTATGAGAAATTCCCTTTGGACTTTCCTTGGGACGTAAACGCTTTTCTAAAAAAGCATAATCCGTCCTATGCCATATTCGCTGAATCAGAGCTCTGGCCCTTTATGCTCGGCGCTATGCGAAAGCGCAATATTCCCGCAAGTCTCATTAACGCGCGACTGTCTTCTCGTTCTTATAAAAGATGGAGCAAACTCCCTTTCCTGATTAAGCCAATGCTGTCGAGCTTTGATACTATTTTCGCTCAGTCTGAGGAAGAAGCACAACGCTATAAAAGCCTCACAGGATCGAATAACAATGCCCCCCGCGTTTTAAATGCCGGTAACATAAAGTTTGCAGCCAAGCCACTGGAAGCAGATGATGCCGATCTTGTTAAACTTCGCGCAGAGGTCGGCACCCGCCCTTGCCTGCTTTACGCAAGCACACATTCGCCAGAAGAAATACTTGCAGCCCGTATCCACAAAGTTCTAAGAGATCATCTACCGGATCTGTTAACGATTATCGTTCCACGCCACCCGGAACGCGGCTCAAAACTCGCCTCTGAAATAGACCTGCCGCTTGCTAGACGCTCGCAAAACACCCCTATCCAGCCAAACACACAAATCTACCTTGCCGATACATTAGGTGAGCTTGGCCTGTTTTTCAGACTTTGTAACATCGTTATAATGGGAAACTCGTTTACGACCACACCGGGCGGCGGGCATAACCCGATAGAGCCTGCTCATCTCGATTGCGCTATCCTTTACGGGCCGGAAATGTTCAATTTCAAACAAATCAATAAAGAGATGATTGAGGCGCACGCCGCACGGCAAGTCTCCGATGAAGGTGACCTCGCACAGGCTGCTCTTACTCTGTTGCAAAACACTCAAGCGCAAAGCAGCTTAAGCCAAGCTGCAAAGGCTTATGCGCGCTCGAAACAAGATGTTCTACCCAATATACTTGAAAAACTACGCCCTCTCATTGATACTGCCTTGGCTGAACGTAACTAAGGGCAAATCATGAAAGCGCCAAAATTCTGGTATTCCCAACACCGATTATCTATATGGCAACAGAGTCTAGTCGCAGGACTAGCTCCGCTTTCTTGCGTCTATAAGTATCTCTCAGAGGCAAAGCAGCACAAACAACAACAAAAGCAATACCGCTTTGATGGTAAGGTGGTTTGTGTCGGCAATCTGGTTGTCGGCGGCGGTGGCAAGACCCCAACAGCGCTTTATTTATTCCATAGGATAAAAAAGCTGGCGCCGCATAAAAAAATGGCTTTTCTGACACGCGGCTTTGGCGGCAACATAGACACAGCCCATCAGGTTGATACAAAGGCAGACACGGCTCAGAAAGTTGGCGATGAGGCGCTCCTGCTTGCCCACACAGGCCCTACTATTATATCAAAGAACCGTATCGAAGGTGCGAAACTCGCCGAAGAAAAAGGCTATGACCTTCTAATCATGGATGACGGCTTTCAAAATCAAAGCCTCTACAAAGACCTTCATATTCTCGTTATCGATAGCCGCGGCTTTGGCAATGGCAAGCTATTGCCCGCTGGCCCTCTGCGTGAAGCACCTGAGAACGGTCTTGCAAAAGCAGACCTTATCATCAACACAGAACCCCTATCAGCTGAGCTAAAGACGTATCTACAAGACAACGCAACTTTGCTTGAAGGTCATTACACCCCTTCAATGCCGGAAGACTTAAACAAAGGTGAGAGCGTCATCGGCTTTGCCGGCATTGCCAATCCGGATAAATTCCACAAAACCCTTATTGCGCTTGGCTTTGATATCCTTGATTTTCACGCGTTAGGTGACCATGAGCCGATACCAGTAACACGCCTTAGCCGCTGGCTTAAACTTGCAAGCAAGAAAAAAGTACGTCTTGTAACGACCGAGAAAGACTATATGCGCATCCCCGAGACATTCCGCAAAGACATCAGCGCAGTACCGATATCTCTAACCCTCAAGCATTCCGATGCGCTTGATAAACTATTAAATGAGGCAACGTCGTAAAATGCTTAAGGACATTCGCTACCGCATAGAATTCACCTTTCTATGGCTCGTCATAGGTCTCTTTCGCCTGCTTCCACTCAAAGCGGCATCATATGTGGGTGCGCGTATCGCGCAAAGCATACGTTTTTTATTATCAGGAAAAAATAAAATCGCACGCTACCAGATCGCAAACTATCTCAAACATCCGGAGCCGGAAATTGTCCTACCCGGACTTTGGGAAAACCTCGGTCGTCTGGCAGGCGAATATCCACACCTGCTAACACTTGCAAAGAATAATATAGAGTTCGAGAACATTGAAAATCTGGAACGCGCTCGTAAAGATTACAAAGGTCTTTTTCTGGTCAGCGCCCATATGGCCAATTGGGAAATTCTCCCGCCCGCTATGCTGCATCATTTCGGAGTGAATATGCACGCCGTATACCGACGCCCCAATAATCCTTACACGGCACGTTATCTGGAAAACCTACGCGAAAATGCAGCCGGAAAAGACCACCACTTCCACACATTGGCCAAATCATCCAAGGGCGCGCGCGCAATGCTCAAACTAATGAAACAAGGCAAACCTATCGGCTTATTGATTGATCAAAAATATAATCAGGGCTCGCCCTTACCTTTTTTCAACCACCCGGCCAATACCAGCACGAGCTATATAACCCTATGTCAAAAGATGGATTACGCTATCCTTCCAGGGCAAGTGATCCGCCACAAAGATGACCCGACACGCTTTAGTTTAAGGTTCTTCCCGCCTATCTCATTGCAGGATCAAACTGGCAACAACCGCGACGAAGATGACATCGCTACGCAGCTCAATACTCTTATGGAACACTGGATCAGAGAGCATCCAGAACAATGGCTTTGGATCCACAAAAGATGGGGCAAGATCAAGACATGAACAATAGCGACAAACCAAGCCTGAATATCACCCTTGCACAGATCGATCCCGTCTTGGGCGACCTTAGAGGCAATTTCAAACGACTGCGTGATATTTATCAAAAGTATAAAGAGCAAAGCGACCTTATCGTCTTTCCTGAACTTTTTATATGCGGCTACCCACCGGAAGACTTGCTACTCAGCCCTGCTTTTATCAAAAAATGTGAAGCGTCACTGCAAGCCATTTGTGATCTTACCAAAGGCGAGAACGCCGCTATTTTGACAGGTTATCCTTGGCAAGATCCGCATTCTGCCAATCTTTATAATGCAGCCGGCGTTTTTAAAGACGGCAGGAAAGCCTACCAAGTTTTAAAACACGCATTACCGAATTACGGCGTATTTGACGAGAAACGATACTTCACTAGTGCCCCAGCAGATATCAGCCATTTATTCGATCTGAACGGCTATAAAATAGCCATTCAAATATGCGAAGATATTTGGCGCGATGAACGCGCCAACGCTCTTGCCTCCCTCGCTCCCGATCTTAATCTTGTTATCAATGCCAGCCCGTTTGACGCAGCCAAGTCATCTGTGCGGCAGGCACTTGCAACTGAGCAATGTGGAATATTGAGGTGTCCCCTGCTCTATCTCAATCAGGTCGGCGGTCAGGATGAGCTTGTCTTTGACGGGCATTCTTTTATCACCAATGCGAAAGGTGAAGTCACTGCCTTAATGCAAAGCTTTAAGGAACAGATAAAAACCATTCAGATGAATAGGTTAGATGATACTGACGCCAGTACGCCCCCTGCACAGGATATATGGCAGAATATCTATAACGCACAAATTATGGCCGTAAGAGATTATTGCACCAAGAACGGCTTTAGTGATGTTCTGATCGGGCTTTCAGGCGGAATAGATTCCGCACTTACAGCCGTCATCGCCGCACAGGCTATGGGAGCTGAGCACGTTCATACCGTTATGATGCAATCTGCGTTTACTTCACAACACTCTCTCGAAGATGCGCGCAAGCTGGCTCAGACTTTACAGGTTCATTATCAGGAGATTTCCATCACACCTCTTTTCGAAGCGTTCACAAAGACACTCCCCGAACAAAGCCCTATCGCAGTCGAGAACATTCAATCACGCATACGTGGCGACATTTTAATGAGCCTTTCAAACACAAGTGGTGCAATGGTTTTAACAACAGGTAACAAATCCGAAATGGCGGTTGGTTACGCGACGCTTTACGGAGATATGTGCGGCGGCTATAACCCGCTCAAAGATTTGTATAAAACAGAAGTCTTCAAACTGTGCGAATGGATAAACCGCGAGGAAGAGATTATTCCCTCTCGCATCATTACCAAAGCTCCTTCGGCAGAATTACGTGCTGACCAAAAGGATGAAGATAGCCTCCCTCCTTATGAAACATTAGATGAAATCTTACGACTTTTGATTGAAGAGCGCGCTGATGCAGACATGATCGTCGCTCAGGGATTCGCATATGAAACAGTGCAAAAAGTCTGGACAATGCTAGACAGGAATGAGTATAAAAGGCGTCAGGCACCGCCCGGGGTAAAGCTTTCCCCACTGGCTTTTGGTCGTGACAGACGTTATCCTGTGACCAATCATTTCGCCCGCCAAGGCGATGACGTATAAAAAACCTTTTAAGCCTATATAAAGTAACAGATTAATTAAGAAAGATAAGCCGTTATGAGCCAAGTAAAATCTCGTTTTGCTCCTTCCCCGACAGGCAAACTCCACGTGGGTAATATGCGCACAGCAATCATCACATGGCTGATGACACGCTCGATGGGCGGCTCATTTTTATTACGCATTGATGACACAGATCTCGTTCGTTCAAAAGATGAATATACTCAAAGCATCAAGGCTGATCTAACATGGCTTGGTATGGAGTGGGATGAGCTGGCACACCAAAGAGGCCGCCTCGATCGCTATACGGACGTCATTGAACAGCTTAAACAAGATGGCCGCCTCTACCCCTGTTATGAAACCGAGGAGGAGCTTGCTCTCAAGCGCAAATCTCTGCTCGCACGTGGCTTGCCACCGATTTATGATCGTGCCGCACTTGATCTGAGCGACGAACAAAAACAAAAATATGAGGCCGAAGGGCGTCAGCCGCATTGGCGTTTCAAGCTGAACCACGCACCGATTGAATGGGATGATCTTGTCCGAGGTGCAGTTAGCTTTCAAGGTAAAGACATGGCCGACCCCGTTCTTATTCGCGGCGACGGATCTCCACTTTACCACCTTTGCTCTGTTATTGATGATATCGACTTTGGTATTACCCATGTCGTGCGCGGCGAAGATCACGTCTCTAATACAGCCACGCATATTCAGATGTTCGAAGCCATTGGTGGTAATGTTCCGACCTTTGCGCACCTCCCGCTTCTTTCTGATGCAGAGGGCGTAAAGCTCTCTAAACGTTTGGGATCGCTCAGCATCGAAGCATTGCGCGAAGAAGAGAAACTCGAACCAATGGCACTTATCAGCCTGTTCTCAAGACTGGGGAGCTCCGACCCTGTCGTCGCTCAATCAGATTTGGCAACCGTTATTGAGAGCTTTGACATCAGCCGCTTCGGACGTGGCACACCGAAATTCGATGTTGAAGAGCTTTTGCGTATCAATACCAAGTTATTACACGAACTTTCTTATGCATCGGTTAAAGACCGCCTGGCCAAGGATTATGGCGAGGAGTTCTGGCTCACGATCCGCCCGAACCTTGAAAAACTCAGCGATATTGAAACCTATGCCCAGCTTATTTACGGCCCGGTAACACCGGAAGTTGATGCAGAGGATAAAGACTATATCGCGCAAGCAGCTCAGAACCTACCCTCAACGCCGTGGACAGAAGAGACATGGGGGACGTGGACAAGCACTCTCAAAGACCTGACCGGTCGCAAAGGGAAACAGCTTTTCATGCCTCTGCGCAAAGCGCTAACGGGACAAGCGCATGGTCCTGAAATGGCAAGCCTTATCCCCTTAATTGGCCGTGAGGAAGCTCTGCGTCGCCTGGAAGGTACAAAAAAGGCCGCGTGATCTATGACGACGGCTATCATTCTTGTTAATCCACAGCTGGGTGAGAATATAGGCATGGTCGCTCGTGCCATGCTGAATTTTGGCCTGAACGATCTGAGACTGGTTGCACCACGTGAAGGATGGCCGAATGAGAAAGCCTATGCCACGGCATCCGGCGCTGACAGTGTTTTAGACAAGGCACGATTCTTTGACACGACACGTGAAGCCATTGCCGACCTTACTCATATTTATGCCACCACAGCGCGTAAACGCGATCAGGTCAAACATATATACAACTCTCGCCAAGCCGCAGTCGAAATAACCAGCCAGAATGAAACGGCAAGCACGGGCATTCTATTCGGCGCTGAACGCACAGGATTGAGCAATGAAGACACAGCCCTTGCCACGGCTCTTGTCACCTACCCGACAAACCCTGATTTTACATCCCTGAATCTGGCACAGGCAGTCCTGCTTATGGCCTATGAGCTGTTCCAAACAACACAAGAGAGCGGTTCCATTAGCCCACGCCTGCACAAAGGTCAAACGCCCTTCGCCACAGCAGATCAAATCGAGAACTTTCTCTCTCGACTATATAATGATCTTGAGGCGAAGCACTTCTTCAAAACGGAAGAAAACAAACCACATATGAAGAAGAATATCGATGCCCTTTTCGCCCGCTCACAGCTGACAGAACAAGAGCTGAACACACTTCACGGCATCGTGAGTGCTCTTAAGAAAAACGATTAACAATCAAACAGCAATAAAAAAGGCCGTAATAAATACGGCCTTCTTGTCATTCTTATGTAAGTCTCGATTAACGAGAGTAGAATTCGATAACCAGATTCGGCTCCATCTGTACCGGATATGGTACATCTGCCAATTGAGGCACGTGAAGGAACTTAGCTGTGAATTTTTGTGTATCTGTCTCGATATAATCAGCCGGCTCGCGCTCAGCACTTTCAATCGCTTGCTGTACAGCTGGAATATTGCGGGCGCGCTCACGCAGTTCAATAACATCGCCTTCTTTGAGAAGGTATGAACCGATATTTACAACCTGCCCATTTACTTTGACGTGCTTGTGAGAAACAAGCTGACGTGCCGTAAAGACAGTCGGAGCAAGTTTTGAACGGTAAACAACAGCATCCAGACGACGCTCGAGCAGACCGATCAGGTTCTCTGATGTATCACCACGTTGACGTGTTGCTTCATCATAATATTTACGGAATTGTTTTTCACCGATATTACCGTAATAGCCTTTAAGACGCTGTTTAGCGTTCAACTGCTTACCGTAATCGGATGTTTTACCGCGACGGTTCGGGCCGTGCTGTCCGGGGCCGTATTCACGCTTGTTAAAAGGTGATTTTGGACGACCCCATAGGTTACAACTTAGGCGGCGGTCAATTTTATGTTTGGATTCAGGTCTTTTTGCAGACATCGATATTGCTTCCTTATATCTGTTAAAGTTTATCCGGTCGGCCCCGCTTTATATTGCGTTGCTTGGGCTGGATCCATATCGAATAAAACCAGCCAATGGCAGCCCCATGCCGCCCCGCTCGGAAAGTTAAACGGTTTATAGTGCACTACGCCAAGGATTGTCAAGCAAAACCAACCTCATCTTACCGAGCAGATGAAATTCATTTTGAACTCTTCTGCTCCTCAGCCGTTATCCCTACAAACAAAAGGAGAAAACAAATGCCATTAGCAAGAACTCAAGACAGCACTTTAAGCGACTTACTGAAGATAATTGTCGCTGTTCTTCTTCCGCCCCTTGGCGTAGCGCTGGAAGTCGGACTGAGCACGCATTTCTGGCTAAATGTTGTCTTGACACTGTTCGGTTTTGTACCGGGCATCATTCACGCCGTATACATCATTGCGACGCGCTAGACAGCACATCGCTATGAACCAAACCTAAACCAATCAAGCCCTATGAGGAGGAAATTATGAACCGCTTGAAACTAGCAGGATTATTTACATTCACAGCACTAAGCCTGAGTCTGGCTGCAACTTCGCCCGCTCTCGCCCAAGACTACGACAGTAATGAAAAGCTCAAAAATTATAATGACGGTGCCTATGTCATGCTCAGCGGACAGGCATATGATATCGATGATGATGAGTTCACACTTCGTCACTCTGGCGGAATGATCGAGGTTGAACTGGATGATTGGGACTTCCCGGAAGAGCTGGCCAACTATATTATGGAAGGTGAAAAGGTAACCGTAAGCGGTACAGTCGAAGACTCCCTCTTTAGTGACCGCGAAGTCGAAGCAAATAACATTTATGTCGACCGCACCTATACTTACTACTATGTGAAAGATATGTATCCCGCCTATTCCGGCAGAGACGCACAAATGCAAAACCGCACAGCGCATTACGACAGCTTTGAGGAAGGTACCTACATCTCGGCAAGAGGCACTGTACGAAATGTCAGTGAAGATCAATTCACAATGCAAAGCCGGGGACAGACAATCAAAGTTGATATTAGCGAGCTTGAATACGAGCCCTTTGAAGATGGCCTTCTTGCGCAAGGTGACCGTGTCTATGTCTCTGGCGAAGTCGAAGAGGCTTTATATGACGATCGCATCATCGATGCCGATCTTGTCGTCGCATCTTACCGCATGGAGGAAAGCCCCGATATGGACGAGGACGGCTATAACAAACGCCACAACATCAATCGCTAATCTTTCACAGCAGAAAGTATTATAGAAGCAACTATTTTAAGGTCGCCTTTCCAAGGGCGGCCTTTTTTGATAAAAGCTGGATTTCATCATAATGTAAAATATCGCGTAGCAGCACTAGAACGTCCACTGTTCAATCGTCGCTCAAAAAAGCGATCTGCATCGGCAACATTAAAGTCAATATTCACCTTAGCCGACTTTCCAAAGTGGATTCTAGCACGTCCCATATCAATATCCATCATAAAACTAGAAAAAGAGAAATCGTTAGAAACCTTGCATCTAATTTCTTGCTGGAGCTTATCACTTAAAAGGGAAACATATGTTTTTACTGACGTAACGATTGGCGATTCAACCCAATTCCAAAACGATTTTCCATGATTATAAAGCTGCACTTCATCACGTATCAGACCACGTTGAAAATCGCGACGTCTGCCTCGGCGTTTTGTGCGGAAGGGCAAATTATGCTTGTCTTTTAAAGCACTATCATGCCACTGTTCAAATAAATCCCGGCCACGGCCACCACTCAAACTCTTTTTTAGAAAGTCTTTGGTTTCCTGAGATAAAGAAGACTCCTCAACGCTATTCTTAATATCATTCATGCTGGGGAAGACTCGGGGCTTTACCTTCTTACTTACAAGGCCAAACCATTTTCGCAGTGTTCTCTCTTCAATTTTTGGCCCTTCTGCTTCATCTATTTCAGGTAGGATACGCTCAAGAGCTTCGATATCTGCTGCATATTTTGCAAAGGTCACATAGTATTGAACAGCCATCTGTGCAATAGGATCATCAACTGAATCAATAATTTCCTCTCGACACTCCCGGAAAGAAGGGTCTAGCATCATCCTAACAGCCAATGATTTGGCCACTCCCTCCTGTATATATGATTTCATTATAACCTCGGATGCGCCGTTCTGATTAATATGGTCAAAATGCTCTCTTATTCGATAATCACCATACGGAAGGTTAAAACAGTCATAGCCAAAGAGCGAAGCCACGATCTCATCAGGGTTTCCAATAGATAGCTGAAGTCCCCTGTAGTTAGCATGATTGAGATGCACATCTGTAATAAGTTTTCCATCGATTGAAAATTTTATCGATGCAATGTGGTTAATAGATCTAACTTCAACATCGATTAATCCGCCTTTTATATCCTTAACAAGCCTCTCAAGAAATAAGCTGGATCTCTTTGCCTCAAGATCAATTGCTTCAACATTTCTTATAACCATATACGCTTCCTATATAAAAATGACATATCTTATTTACAGATGAAATAAAATTATGTCAACATAAGTTTGCGTTATGCCTCTGGCCATAAGCATAAGACTTACGAAATATACGGCTAAAAGTAATTTTATGAAGTTTTGGTGGGCCCGGAGGGACTTGAACCCCCGACCAAACCGTTATGAGCGGTCCGCTCTAACCAACTGAGCTACGGGCCCGAAACCAGATCAAAAGATATACCAGCCCTACCTGCGTACTGGCAAGCCCGAAAATGCTATTCCGCAGCAACTGTTACATCTCTTTTATAAAATACAAAGCTTTCCGGCAAAAGCTTATATCCGGCGCGGAGATGTCCCACAAGAAATACAACAGAAAATACGACTGAGGGGACAGAGGCCGTCCAGCTTACATTAAACAATGCGAACAGGCTGGCGATGATACAAACCGTGCGGAAATTAAACTCATCGGTGAAATAGCGAGACGCAAGCGTCACATACATCCCGATCAGGATTGTATAATCAATTAAGCTCCCCTTCCATTGCGACAGGCTGGATAAAAGGATCAACGGAACACAGCTGAGCAGCATTAGCGTCCCAAGCCCTTTATACTTATCTTTGACAATTCCGGCGAGAGAGAAATACATCCAGATTAAATTACAAAAGACAAAAATCATCTCATCAAGCAAATACCAATGAACGACAATAATAGAAAGTGTTGCCACCTCCATTATCAAGTTCTGTCTTTTGTCTTTGGCAAAGGAAGACGCTGAATACAGGGCATAACCCAAAAATCCGATTGCTTGTATTAGAATAAATTCAGATAACATAACCCCTCTCTCAATTATGCATATTAGACAAGAGAGGTTAACAAGCTGCTAAGATACCGGCCTTTTTTGAAATTTCTTCATAAGTCGAGATTTTTTGAACTTAGAGAGATGATCAAGGAATGTCTTCCCCTGCAGGTAATCCATCTCATGCAGAATAACACGTGCAAGCATACCCTCCGCATCAATACTATGTTTGCCAGCGTCTTTATCCTGATATTCGACCTTAATTGACTCAGGACGCTCAATCTCCGCTTCTATACCGGGGAAAGATACAGACGCTTCATTCATCATAACAAGCTTATCTGAGCGCGATATAATCTGCGGATTGATGAGAGCAAGCGGCTCAGAAACACCGTCTTTCAGGTCGATGACAACAATCTGTTTTAAAAGGCCAACCATATTGGCACCAAGGCCAATGGCTCCGCTTTCAGACATAATGCGAAACATCTCGTCTATCTCAGTTCCAAGCTGTGAATCAAAGCAGCTCACCGGCTCAGCGACTTTGGAAAACACAGGGTCTGGTGCGTAGATAAGACGAAGCACTAATCTTGTATTACGTATCGAGGAAGCTGCGGAGCTTGCGAGAGCGACTTGGGTGCTTAAGCTTACGCAAGGCTTTGGCCTCGATCTGACGGATACGCTCACGCGTCACATTGAACTGTTGACCAACCTCTTCAAGTGTATGATCCGTATTCATCCCAATCCCGAAACGCATCCGAAGCACACGCTCTTCACGCGGGGTCAGCGTTGCCAAAACGCGTGTGGTTGTCTCACGTAGATTAGACTGAACGGCGGAATCAACTGGCAAAAGTGCATTTTTATCTTCGATAAAGTCACCAAGGTTTGAGTCCTCTTCGTCACCGATGGGCGTTTCAAGTGATACAGGCTCTTTAGCAATCTTGAGAACCTTACGCACCTTATCAAGGGGCATATGCAAACGTTCAGCAAGCTCTTCCGGTGTCGGCTCACGTCCGATCTCATGCATCATCTGACGGCTTGTGCGGATAAGTTTATTGATTGTCTCAATCATATGCACAGGAATACGGATCGTGCGCGCCTGATCCGCGATCGAACGCGTGATTGCCTGTCTGATCCACCAAGTTGCATAGGTCGAGAATTTATAACCGCGACGGTATTCAAACTTGTCCACCGCCTTCATGAGGCCAATATTCCCCTCTTGAATAAGGTCAAGGAATTGTAAACCGCGGTTTGTATATTTTTTCGCGATAGAGATCACAAGACGCAAATTCGCCTCAACCATTTCTTTCTTGGCACGATTCGCTTCTTTTTCTCCGCGTTGAACAGTAGAGACAATGCGGCGGAATTCAGAGATTGGTAAACCAGCCTCTTCGGAAATAGCACCGATTTCTTCACGAAGGGTAACGACTTTATCGCCGGACTTCTCTGCAAAATCAGCCCAGCCCTTACCTTTGAGTTTTGCCACGCGCTCCATCCATGCCGGATCAAGCTCATTGCCGTAATGTTCCTTAAGGAAGTCTTCGCGCTTCACTTTCGAATCAACGGCAAATCGTAAAATCTTACCCTCAATACCGACAAGGTCGCGGTTCATCTGATACAGGCGTTCAACAAGCTGTTCGATACGAGCGTTATTGAGGTGCACATCATTCATATGTGCAATCATTTCCTGCTTCAAAGCTTCGTATTTATCATTAACCTTTTGTGTCGGCTCTTTCCCTTGTGTCAGAGCAGATAAGCGCTCACCCTGAGCGGCAGACATTTTTTTATAGGTCTTTTTAATATTGCCGAAAACTTCGAGAACCTGCGGAGCAAGCTCTTCTTCCATCTTAGCCAAAGAGATCGAGATTTCATCATCATCGTCATCTCCGTTCCCGTCACCATCCTCGGACTCTTTAGGGTCTTCGAGGTCTTCCATCGTCTTTTTATCAGCGTCGGGATCTTCTTCATCTTCATCAGCGTCGGGATCATCAGCATCCGGGCCACCGCTATAAGTCGCATCAAGGTCAATAACTTCACGCAGTAAAATATCTCCGCGCTCAAGTGCTTCGTACCATGCAATAATCGATTCAATAGCGAGAGGTGATTCGCAAATCCCGCCGATCATCATTTCACGGCCAGCCTCTATGCGTTTGGCAATCGCAATCTCACCCTCACGGGAAAGAAGCTCAACCGTACCCATTTCACGAAGATACATACGCACAGGGTCATCCGTGCGCCCCATATCTTCAGAAGCAAGATTTCCGCCTGATTCTTCGTTATCATCTTCTGCATCACGCTCTTCGACAGATATCCCCATATCCGACAAAGTTGCCATGGTGTCATCAATTTGTTCTGAGGTAAATTTTTCTTCAGGAAGCGCTTTATTCAGCTCGTCATAGGTAATAAAGCCTCTGGCCTTACCCTGTGCTGCGAGTTTCTTTACAACTTGTGCGATGTCACCGGAACCGCTTTGTTCCTGCGTATCATCTGTTTCTTTTTCATTCAGTTTCGCTTTTGCCATGAACGATATTTACCTTAAGACATCTTGTTTCTGATTAAATTATTTAAGTCTGGATCTTTTCTTTTCAAATGTTCCCGTGATTTTGCCGCAAAGACATTCAACATTCATGTGATCCCGATTACTCCGCCAGGTTGAGTTTAGCTATTATTTCTCATCGAGCAAGCGCGCGGCTTTCCCTAAAGCGCTATATCTGCCATGTTGGCGCAAATTTTTCAAGAGTTGTTTTACAGCTTCGCGCACAATATCGCGGTCTTGGCCTTCTAAATTCAAAAAACCACTGTGATCTGTCACCTTTTTTTGCAATGCGGGTGACAAATTAAGCTCCAACTCGTCACCATCAACATAATGCGCCCATAACGCATCACGACATGACTTAAGCTCTTGCGTATCAATATCAAGGGAGAAAACATCTTCTTCGAACTCGCCGATCAGATCGGGATAGATCGCAAGCGCCTGGAAAAGCACCGTCAGGCGGATCTGACGCGCAGATGGCGCCTCAAGGCTCAGGTCAAAGGCCTGTGCGTGATTTTGCCCCTTCCTTTTTGCAAAAGGTTTTTTCCAGCCAAAATTCTCACGCATTTTTTCACGCAATTTAGCCTTGTAGTGAAACGCAACTCCTTGATCTTCGATCTTAGCCGCTATGCCGCCAATGGCCTTATCAAGTGCCGCCATCCGCTCTGGCGTTTCAAAATTCTTGCCTTCGGTTAAATCCCTCCAAATGACATTGACCAAAGGCTCGGCAGCCGCCATCCGCTCGCGGAATGCCTGCACACCCTTTTCCTTGATAAGACTATCCGGGTCTTCCCCCTCCGGCATGAACGCGAAGCGAGCCGACCTGCCCGGCTCCAACATAGGTAGCATACGCTCAACAGCACGCGAAGCAGCACGCAGCCCGGCATTATCGCCGTCAAAACAGATAACCGGCTCGCATATCTCATCAGGTATCATCGACCAGCAAAGTTTGATTTGATCCTCAGTCAGCGCAGTTCCCAGCGGCGCAACAGCCCCCTCAAAACCAGCTTGCACAAGGGCAATAACGTCCATGTAACCTTCTGTGACGATAACCGGCTCGCCTTTGCCTGCGGCCGCACGGCTCATCGCCTCGTTATAGATCATGCGCCCTTTGTGAAAAAGTGGCGTGTCTGCCGAATTCATATACTTAGGTGGTGTGAAATCACTCATCGAGGGTTTACGCATCTCATCAGGCAGGATACGTCCACCAAAGGCAACGACGCGGCCACGCGCATCCGCTACAGGGAACATGACACGCTCACGGAAAAACGCATACGGCTCCCCTCGCCCGTCTTTAGCAGGTTTAATGAGACTGGTCTCGATCATATCCTGATCGCTAAAGCCTTTTGCGCGCATGGCCTTAATCAGCGCAGACCTGTCTGCAGGTGCATAACCTATACGAAAACGCTCAATCGTTTCTTCGCTTAGGCCGCGCCCCAAAACATAGTTCAGAACATCACGATGCGCATTTTGCTTTAATTGATCGCGAAACCAGCGTGTCGCCTCTTGCATAACCGCCATAAGACGGTCTTGCTTCTTATAGGTTTCCGCCTGCTCCGGTGTTGGTTTGGGAACTTCCATGCCAGCCTCTGCCGCAAGCATTTCCAAAGCCTCCATGAAGGGGAGGTTATCATGCTCCATGACAAAAGTAATGACATCACCATGCGCTCCACAGCCAAAGCAATGATAAAACATTTTCTGGTCATTGATGGTAAATGACGGGGTTTTCTCATGATGGAACGGGCAACACGCCTTAAACTCTGTGCCCGCACGCTGCACAGCGGTACGTTTGCCGATAATATCGGATAAACGCAAACGTCGCCTTAGCTCATCTTTGAATTGAGGTGAGATACTCATGAGGGAGTGTGGCTCCCTGCGAGAGTGTCTCGATGGGTTTTCGCAAGCTCGACATAATGCCTCCATGACCAGCGAAACATCTTGCAGTCATCTTCTGTAAGGTCACGGATATATCGGGCAGGCGTTCCTGCCCAGAGCTGTCCTGAAGGGACGCGCTTCCCCGGCGTCACAAGTGCTCCTGCCGCAACCATAGCGCCCTTTTCAACCACGGCGTCATCCATTACACAAGACTTCATGCCTATAAAGGCGCCATCCTCAATTGTGCAAGCGTGAATCAACGCCATATGACCAACTGTGACCTCATCTCCGATATACGCACCCTGTCCGTATGTTGCGACATGAACAACGGTTCCGTCCTGAATATTCGTCCCACGCCCGATGGTGATATCATTCACATCGCCACGCAACACACAGCCATACCAGATAGAGCTATCCTCGCCCAGCGTCACATCCCCCATTATATCGGCACTTGGCGCGACAAAAGCAGCAGCCTGCGTTTTTGGCTCTATCCCATTATACGTTAAGATCGGCATTGCTAAACATTCCCTTTTTGCAACTCTGATGAGTGTAGAAGTCATACCCACAAAAATCAAACCATAATGCCACCCACAGACTTTACCTCAGAGGCTTGCTGCCTTAGCTTATCTCAAACACGCCAAATATTAAGGATAACAAGCCATGGATTTCAATTTCAGCTCTTTCGATATCTCCTCATGGGGGAAACTCTGGGATCACACCACCCATATCTGGAAAAATGGCGTATACGGAGTTGATATCGCACAGATCATAACAGCTCTGGGCATCTTTATCCTCTTTATGATTATCCGAGGGTTATTCACGAAATTTGTGCTGGAACGCCTACGCGGATGGACAGCAAAGACACAAACGCGCATCGATGACAAAATCGTCGACGCCTTAATTCCCCCTATCCGTTTTATCCCGGTTATTATGGGGTTGTTTTTCGCACTGGAATATATAGACCTTCCCGCAGAGATAAACAGCTTCGTTGATAATATAATCCGCACACTTATAACCTTTACGATATTCTGGGGGCTGTTCAGAACACTGAGCCCCTTAAGCAACGGCCTTGAAAACCTAAGATCAATGCTCAGCCATGTAATGGTCGATTGGCTCTTTAAGCTCCTTAAGGTCATCACGATCTTTCTGGGCGCTGCTGTAATCTTAGAATTATGGGGCATTGAAATCGGCCCACTCCTTGCTGGTCTAGGTCTGTTTGGTGCAGCTATAGCTCTTGGCGCACAAGATGTTTTCAAGAATATGTTCGGCGGGCTTAGCATTATCATAGAAAAACGCTTCAACCCCGGCGAGTGGATCAAGGTGGACGGTGTTGTCGAAGGTATCGTCGAAAAAGTCGGTTTTCGTTCAACAACGATACGCCGCTTTGACAAAGCTCCCGTCCATGTTCCCAACTCTCAACTGTCCGATGTAGCGATCACCAATTTCTCGCGCATGACCTATCGCCGTATATACTGGATGATTGGAGTTGAATATAAAACCACCAAAGAACAGCTAGAGATCATCGTCAATCGTTTGCGTGAATATATCGAAAGTGAAGATGATTTTGTCAAAGAAGAAGGGCTCGCGACTTTTGTTCATGTCGATAGCTTTAATTCAAGCTCGATTGATATCATGCTCTATTGCTTTACCAAGACAAAAATCTGGGGTGAATGGCTGGCGATCAAAGAAAAGCTGGCCTTTAAAGTAAAAGACATCGTTGAAAACGAAGCCGGCACAGGCTTTGCCTTCCCAAGTCGTACGATCTATGTCGAATATAATCAGGACGATCAGGCCGAGACCTTCCATCCCCCCAAAGAACGTAGCCCAGGAGAAAGCGGCAAGGTCAAACCATAGTGCAGAGCTTACCGGAGACACAGAGCAAGAATTTTGAAAGCGCCGCAATTCCGGGCTGTCCTATCCTTATTACCACACCGAGCAAAGCCTGCTTCCTTTCACAAGAAGACGGCGCATTGGAAACCGTTCCTCTTACACAAGCATCGAGGCTGGTTATGGGGCCGGACATCATTGTTTTGCACGCTGGTTATGTCAGCGAGAAACTTAATTTACGCCACCGTCCGCGTTTCGATCTGCTTGAGCTTTTTGCATTCCTATGCCCCGGTCAGGCAATCACACCGACCGTCTCTGGCCTTGCTATCGCCTGCGGTCTTAGCCCTTCCGACGATCCCGAAGATCAAGCCATGCTTGTGATCGAAATTATGGACAGTTTATTCTCTCGTCTATCGCAAGAAAAGAAAGACCAGTTCTTACCACTGCTGAATTTCATGAACGGCCAAAATAACGGCTGGGCCTGGGCGCCTTACCTTATCCGCTCTATGGGTGCACATCCCACAGGATATAGCCTAAGTGATATTACCGACTGGAAAGAACGCTTGAGTGTCTGGGAAGATACCCCCCCACCCCCACCCCCTGCGCATCACGCAGTCAGTGAAGACGAGGCCGAAACACATTTGAACCAATGGCTAAGTGAGCGCAGCTCTAACGGCGATCACAACAGCGAAGACAGGCCGCAGCAAAAACATTACACCAAACAGCTCACCAAAGCTTTTCAGCCAATCGGCAGTGACGGTCTGCCCCGTATTGTTCTGGCAGAAGCCGGAACAGGGATCGGGAAAACGCTAGGCTACCTCAACCCTGCTTGGTTATGGGCGGAAAAAAACAAGGACCGTATTTGGCTCTCCACCTATACAAAGAACCTGCAAAGACAGCTGGAACAAGAGCTGGATGGCCTTATTCCCACACAAGAGGACGGCCAGGATACCGTTGTAATCCGTAAGGGCCGAGAGAATTATCTCTGCCTGCTCAACCTTGAAGATTCATTGCGCACAGCGCACACAGCCGTTCAAACACAAAAGCGAACTGCAAGCGGCATCATGCTGCGTTGGATGCTAGCTACTGATGATGGTGACTTCACAGGACAAAGTTTTCCGGGCTGGCTCATCTCCATTCTCTCTCCCGCAGAGACAATCGGGCTGGCTGATCGGCGCGGTGAATGCATCTATGCTGCTTGTGACCATTACAAAAACTGTCTTATCGAAAAAGCACGGCGAAAATCCGAAAACGCAAGGCTGGTCATTTCAAACCACGCTTTGACAATGATTCAAGCAGCTATCGCCTCTCCGGGCACACAACTGCCCTCTCGTTATATTTTTGATGAAGGCCATCATTTATTTGACGCAGCAGATAGCGCCTTCGCAGCCAATCTCACGGCACTTGAAGTTATGGAGCTTAAACGCTGGGTTCTGGGCAGTGAAAGCGGCCGCAAGACTCGTGCTCGAGGCTTGCGCAAAAGGCTCGAAGGTCTATTCGAAGATGACAGCATCATGGAAAAGGCTTTATCCGAAACCATCAGAGGGGCACACCGTTTACCAGGCTATGATATGCTTTCTATATTGCGATCTCAAAAAGCCCCCGCTCAGGGCATTACACAACTACAAGCGGGAGAACGCTTCTTCCTTGCTGTGAAGTCACAGGTTCAAAACCGTATCAATCAAAAGGAAGGCAGTTATGGGCTCTATGCGCTGGAGGCCGAGTGCTATCCGTTACAAGATGATGTTATAGATACGGCTAAAGACTTTGAAGATATTTTACGCGAACTCCGACGCCCGCTCAAAACCATCTGCGACCGCCTTCTCGATAAATATCGTGACGAAGACGGACAGGAGGAACCGGACAAAGCCCTGATGGCACGTTATGACGCAATGATAAACACCATTGAACGGCGCTCTGATATGATGCTTACCGGCTGGATTACCATGCTGGCACAGCTTCAGGAAGGCAAAAGAGCCGAAAGCTTTATCGACTGGTTTGGTATCGACCGTATAGAAGGACAAGATCACGATATCGGTTATTACCGCCGCTGGCCTGATCCAATGCAGCCCTTTGCCGCCGCCCTTGGCTCACACGCACAGGCAATGGCGGTTACTTCTGCGACATTGCGCGACACACAAGATGAAGCAAGCGGCTGGGATACAGCCATGGAGCAAACAGGTGCGCAGCATTTCAATGCCCATCTACACAGCTTTCACACGCCGTCTCCTTTTGACTATGCGAACCAATCACGAATATTTATCGTCAATGACGTGCGCAAAGACAATCCGCTTAGTGTTGCCAAAGCCTATGCAAAGCTGATGCTTGCCTCAGGCGGAGGTGCCCTTGGTATCTTTACCGCCATTCAACGCCTCAGACAGTTCTATCCGACAATTCGCGATATGCTGGCCGAGGCTGATATCCCGCTTTATGCGCAACACGTCGACCCTATGGATACAGGTACATTGATTGACCTTTTCCGCGCGCAGGAAAACAGCTGCCTGCTTGGCACTGACGCTGTTCGTGACGGTGTCGACGTACCGGGGGGCTCGCTCAGGCTTCTTTTGTTCGAACGCGTGCCTTGGCCTCGCCCAACCATTCTGCACAAAGCACGGCGTGAACAATTTGGCGGCCGCTCTTATGATGAGCGCATGACACGGCTCAAACTCAAACAGGCCTATGGACGTCTCATACGAAGGCGCGATGACAAGGGCGTTTTTGTTATGATGGATCCGATGCTTCCCACACGATTGCTTGATGCTTTCCCGCAAGGGGTCGAGATCGTCAAAGCACCACTTGAAGAGGTAATCGCCAGCACGAAAGATTTCCTTAAATGAGCAGTATATTAATCGAAATACCGTGGCAAAGCCCTGTCACGCTTTTCGAGGCCTTGTCCAAGGAGCCTTATGCGCTTTTTTTCGACAGCTCGGACACAAGGCACCCTATGGGGCGTGTCTCGTATATTCTGTGGAAGCCAAGTGAAGTTTACAAAGCAAGCGGTGACAATCCCTTTCACTCTCTAGAACCCCAAAAAGACCATGAAACCAACACAGATCATGGCTATTTCTGCGGTGGCTGGGCTGGATATTTCGGCTATGAGACCGCGCATAGTCTGGAAAGAATAGGCCAGAGAAAACTCTGCGCAACGCCAGATACAATCATGGGATATTACGAGCAAGGTCTGATCTTTGACCATAGATATCAAAAGGCTTTTGTCTTTTTCCCTCAAGGCCAAAAACAGCCCAAACTCCCTCAAGTAAAAGACAAGCAAGAGAGAGCACAACCCATCGAGTTTCAAAGCACCATTTCGCAAGCGCAGTTTGAAAACGATATTCAAACAGTCATAGATTACATCCATGCTGGCGATATTTTCCAAGCCAATCTATCACGGAAAATAGTAGCTAAACGGTCAAGCAATTTTAACTCATGGACTCAGTATAAGCGATTGAGAGAGATCTCTCCTGCGCCTTATGCCGCCTTTATGCAGTTTGGTAGTTTTCAAATTCTATCCAGTTCTCCCGAGAGCTTCCTATCGGTAAGAGACAGGCACGTCTCAACAGCACCGATCAAAGGCACAGCTCCGCGCTATAAAGACGATCCAGAGACAGATAAACACAGTATCGCTCATCTGCTTGCCAGCGAGAAAGACCGTGCAGAAAATATCATGATCGTTGATTTACTCAGAAATGACCTTGCCAAGGTCTGTGAGGACGCATCTATCCAAGAGCCAAAACTTTGTACGCTTGAAAGCTTCAGTCATGTGCACCACCTTGTCTCGACTATCACAGGCACTTTGCGCCAAGATAAAAGCGTGTTTGATTTGCTCGAAGGAGCTTTCCCGGGCGGATCAATTACCGGCGCACCGAAAATTCGCGCCATGCAGATTATAAACGAGCTCGAGCCTTTTGCCCGCGGCCCTTACTGCGGATCGCTTGCACTGATTGGTGATAACGGCTATCTCGAGAGCAATATCGCTATTCGCACGCTTACAGTAACAGAAGACGAGATCAGCTTTCATGTAGGCGGCGGCATCACAGCGCTATCCGACCCTGAAGATGAATTTTTCGAAACCCAAGCTAAGGCAGAAGGTATCTTAAAAAGCTTTTCATAAAATAGGCTTGCATAGTCGCACTCAACACTCTAAAAACAATATTATGCATAATAAAAAGATTTACCTCATCCTTGATTTCGACGATTGTATTTTTGAGCACCCCGCAGGTCTGGACGCCTCTATGAATGATGGCTACCTCAATGGCGCCATTGATTTTGGCATGAAAATCCCTGATCCCGTAAAGGCCAAAGCCGATATTGATGAAGAGTATTTTAATGGCACAGGATTTGCGCATCTGGGTCTAAAAGACTATGAAGGATTTGACAGTGTTGCGCTATTCAAACACATCCATCAATATCTTCTCCACCACGAAAGCCACGTTCCTGCCTACAGTGATAAAATCAAGGACAATCGAGCCAGAGTCGAGCACACATTTACAAACCTGCCCGACAATGTTGAGATGGTAATCCTCACACATGGGCATCGTGACTGGGTTCGCGCCCATCTGGAAACCCTGGGTATCAGTGACTTATTCCCTGATGAGAGAATCGTTGACGCCGTGGATGCCAACTTCCAAGCCAAAGGATCAAGCCCACATAGTCTGGAGCTAGCGCTTGAGCGGCTCGGGTTCGAGCGCAATGCCACATTCAAAGACCAGGCGATTTTTATGTTTGACGATCATGATAAATATCTGGAATACGCACATGAAAGAGGCATACACACCGTTCATGTCGGAAAAAGAGGCATTGTACCCAGCAATATAGACAAACCAGGTCATGTCTCTGAGATTGCGGAAAGTTTATTCCATTACCTGCCAAAACTTAAATGGATCAACTTTTTAATCCCACAGGGCTTGCAGCTTAAGATGTAAAAAGCTAGCTTCTTATTCATGCAAGACAAACATTATCTTATCCTTGATTTCGACGAATGTATTTTCGAACACCCCGCCAATTCAGAAGAGTATTTCTGTCAGGCTTATGCTGATGTCGCCGTAAAGGCAGGCTATCCTTTCCCGATAGAAACAGCAAAAGAGCACACACATCGCTGCTTCATGGATCATGGATTGGGCAATTACGTATTTGACGGATATGGCTTTAATATCTGGGATATTTATGACGAGATTCACACCCACCTCTTTAATGATTACATCCTGAAATTCGAAGATAAAATCCGTGCCCGCAATTTACGGCCATATTTCGAACGTGATGATTTCGAGATGGTCATTCTCACGCATGGGCCGACTATCTGGCCGAAGAATATATTGCCGCTTTTAGGACTTGATGATTTATTCCCCGAAGAACGAATTATTGGCCTTGATAAAGTCGAATACCGCACCAAATGCACCACAGCACGGCCTTTTATAACCGCTTTGCGCGCATTAGGACTAGAGCGCACTGACATTGACTCAGGCACCCATGTTACCTTTGTTGATGATAGTGCGCGTAACCTAAAGATGCCGAATAATCTAGGTATAGAAACAATTCATATCGGACCACGTGTAACCGAGTTTCGTGATGTCGATTTCATTCACCAGCGCTTTGAGAATCTATGGCAATTTCTTGAGCAGCTCCCTCGTCTAGGTCAAAACAAGAGCCATCAAGCCAAAACAGCTTAACAGCCTGAATACCTTTAAGAGAGTTACTCAAAGCCATAGCCTCGGCATTACGCAACATATCCGCATCAATCGGATGCTCTTTTATAAAAGAATGCTGTGACAAAACCTTAGCGCGCGTAATGCCGTCCATAACACCATCTCTTAAACGAGGCGTCATCCATCCCCGCCCTCGTATCTTTACAAAAACATTGGCCACACTTGCACAAGTGAGCAGCCCCCTGGTATTCAAAAGCAATACGTCATCCCAGCCTTGCTTGCGCCCAGCCTCTTTAGCCAAAATCATATCGCCGTAATTCAAAGATTTTATAAACGCCAAAGGAGAGGTTTCATTCCGGCAAATATCGGAAACGCCGAGCGTTAAACTGCTTTGCCTAACATTATTCAAAGGAGACGCTGTGACATACCATTGTGACACCTGCTCTTTTGCCTTATCCAATCCCCGACCGCCATAGCCACCAGTCACACTTACCCGCAGCGCCATACCCTCCCGCATATCATAAGTAAGCGCGGATAAAGCATTGCTAAACTCTTCTTCGTCAAAAGGACACGACAGGCCAAACTTTACGGCATGAGCGCATAGTCGCGCATAATGCAAAGAACTGTCGTGAAGATGTCCACCATCATAAAGCAATGTAGTAAAAACACCGTGTCCAAAGCGCATAGCGCGCTCTTCGAACAGATCATAACGGCTATCACTTTTGTTCAGGATCGTGTTCGCGAACCAAATGCGGCTTGGCATGATTGCCCTCCCATTTCTCATGCAGATCTACAGAGACATGAATGTGGTGCTCAATAGCAGCATCAAGCGCAGCACGGCTGTCTGCAAAAACAACCATATCCGGGCAATAAGGCGTAATAAAACGCTGTGTTGCGGCTGTGTAAATCCAGAGTTTAAGTCCTGCAAACAAGCGGTCGTCATCAACAACGCCAATAGCACGGGTTATTTTCGAAAGCTGCTTCAAAACCAACGCATTGGCTAAGCGGTATAGGCTCTCGATAGATGCATCTTCAATAATAACCGGATTTTGAGTTGGCATAAGATTGCTTTCCTCGATCTTGGAAATATGCGTTTTGGCTCCACGCAAAGGTGCAGGATCCCGCCCCTGATTATGCTTGGCCAAACGGTCCAGCAAAACATCAATATCATCCTCGACGATTAAGCGTTCATAGACCGACTTCTCAAGCTCACCTGCCTTATATACAGCCTCCAGGAAGTCCATAAGCGGACTCCAATATCCATCGACATTAAGCAAGCCAATCGGCTTGTCATGAAAACCCTTTTGCGCCCAGTACAAAAATTCAAAGACTTCATCAACCGTTCCGTAACCGCCGGGCAAAGCCAATGCCGCCTGCCCTTCATCAACCAAAATCTTTTTACGCTCCCACATTCCGTCGACAATAATCATGCAGTTCGTCTCAAGCAGTGTTTGCTGCACGAAATCGCGGTCACGGATAGAGGTTGGAATAACGCCCAACACATCCCCGCCAGCCTCCAAAGCTGAATGTGCAAGAACTCCCATCAGGCCAGCATCCATACCGCCATATATTACACGAATATCACGCTTTGCCATGACTTGCCCCAAGTCGCGCGCGGCCTGCTTGAAAATCTCGGGCGCTTTACCGCCAGAGCCAAGATACACTGTGAGAGAAGTAAGGTCAGGATGGTGATTCATAACATAAGCTTACGAAATTCCGCATAATCTGCAAACCCTGATCTGTCAAAACAGATTCGGGATGAAATTGCAGACCCAAAATAGGCAATGAATTATGGCGCACTCCCATTACAGAACCATCCTCCAGCCATGCTGTTTTGCTGAGCTGCGTCCCTTCAAGACCGCGCACGGATAAAGAATGATAGCGTGTAGCTTTGAATGGACTAGGCAGGTCATATAGCGTAGGGCAAGTTTGGTCGTGGAAAATATCTTGGGCACGCCCATGGCAAGGTGTGCTACGGAACACCTCTGCGCCGAAGGCCTGCCCGATTGCCTGATGCCCTAAACATACACCTAAAAGAGGGACTTTGCCGGCCGCCGCGTCAATGAGAGGTAACGTCACACCCGTTTCAGCAGGACTGCATGGCCCCGGAGATAAGATGATACCCGATGGATTATGGCGCAAAACATCATCGACCGAAACTTTGTCATGGCGTAAAACAACGCGCTGAACATCACATAGGCCAATGTAACGAGCCAAAGTGTAGACAAAACTGTCTTCGTGATCGATAAGAACAATCATCAGGCAAAGCAGACCTGATAGCGAGTTTTACTAGGCTTTAGCAGTAGCAGCAGCTTCGAGCTTTGCATTCGCAATTGCCATACGGCGCGCATAACGGTCTTTCTCAGCCTCGCTCCCCAGTGATTCATAATCACTTTTGAGTGTTTCGAGCTCTTGAGAAATAGCGTCGACATCAATCTTTGATACCGGTACAGCGCTATCAGCCAAAATTGTGCATTGAGTGCCTGTGACATCGGCAAAGCCACCAGAGATGAAAACGGCATCAGTAGCCGTATTCATATCATCGCGGTATACTTTAACAACACCGGGGCGGATAGTTGAAATCAATGGCGCGTGGTCAGCCATTGCTCCAAAATCGCCCATCTCGCCCGGGATAACGACCATGACCGCCTGGTCTTCGATCATTTTTGCCTCAGGCGAGACAACCTCAAATTTAATTTTCGCCGAGCTGCTCATGCTTATGCTGCCTCACGTGCCATTTTTTCTGCTTTTTCAACAGCCTCTTCAATCGTTCCAACCATGTAGAACGCTGATTCCGGCAGGTGGTCATACTCGCCTTCAACGATTGCTTTGAAGCCCTTGATCGTGTCTTCAAGCTGTACGAATACACCAGGTGTTCCAGTGAAGACCTCAGCAACATGGAATGGCTGAGACAAGAAGCGTTGAAGTTTACGGGCACGTGCCACTGTCAACTTATCTTCTTCTGAAAGCTCATCCATACCAAGGATCGCGATAATGTCTTGAAGCGCTTTGTATGTTTGCAACGTCTTTTGAACCTGACGCGCAACTTGATAGTGCTCTTCACCCACGACTTGTGGATCCAGAATACGAGACGTTGAGTCCAAAGGATCAATCGCAGGGTAAATACCAAGTTCAGCCAATGAACGTGATAGAACCGTTGTCGCATCCAAGTGAGAGAATGTCGTTGCAGGTGCAGGGTCTGTCAAGTCATCCGCAGGGACGTAAACAGCCTGAACAGATGTAATAGATCCTTTATTTGTTGATGTAATACGCTCTTGCAAAGCGCCCATATCCGTAGAGAGTGTTGGCTGGTAACCAACAGCAGACGGGATACGCCCCAAGAGAGCAGACATCTCGGCACCTGCTTGTGTAAAGCGGAATACGTTGTCCATAAAGAACAGAACGTCCTGACCTTCTTCATCACGGAAATATTCCGCCATAGTCAAACCAGTCAAACCAACACGAGCACGTGCTCCGGGAGGTTCGTTCATCTGACCGAAAACAAGCGCAGCTTTAGAGCCTTCGCCATCTGCTTTGATAACACCAGAGTCAATCATCTCATGGTAAAGGTCATTTCCTTCACGCGTACGCTCGCCAACACCTGCGAAGACAGAAACACCACCGTGCTCTTTTGCAATGTTGTTGATGAGTTCTTGAATAGTAACCGTTTTACCAACACCGGCACCACCGAACAAACCAATCTTACCACCCTTTGCATATGGACAAAGAAGATCAACAACCTTGATACCCGTCACAAGCTGCTCAACAGCAGAAGACTGGTCAACAAAAGCCGGTGCTTCACGGTGGATTGGATAGTAATGCTCTGTCTTGACTTCTTCTTTTTCGTCAATCGCTTTACCAGTCACATCCAGAATACGCCCCAGAGTTCCCGGTCCAACCGGAACAGTGATAGGAGCACCCGTGTCTGTTACTTCCTGACCGCGAACAAGACCGTCTGTCGTGTCCATTGCGATACAGCGAACTGTATTCTCACCCAAGTGTTGAGCCACCTCAAAAATGAGTGTCTTGTTATCATTACCGGCGTTGATTGTCTCAACCGCATTCAAAATCGCGGGGACATTACCGTCAGAGAACTGAATATCGACAACAGCACCTGTAATCTGCGTGATCGTTCCTTTGTTATCAGCCATT
>CAXGMH010000015.1:0-32713 GCA_964010795.1 uncultured Alphaproteobacteria bacterium | reverse complement strand
CCTACGACTCAGCAGATCACATATCTGGCCTATATAGATCGTAGGCCGCGTGTTTATTTGTATGACATCAATACTGGCCGTCAAGAAGTATTGGGTGACTTTCCCGGAATGACCTTTGCGCCAAGATTTACGCCTGACGGGCAGGGGGTTGTCATGTCTCTGGCAACAAACGGGAATACAGATATTTATCAGATGAACCTGAATAACCGACAGGTCTCGAGACTGACAACACACCCTTCTATTGATACCAGCCCGTCTTATGCTCCGGATGGTTCACAGATTGTTTTTGAATCTGATAGAGGTGGTTCACAACAGCTTTATGTTATGAATGCTGATGGCTCTAATCCTAAACGTATAACATTTGGCGAGGGACGTTACGCAAATCCTGTTTGGTCACCTGCAGGGGATGTGATCGCCTTTACGCGTATGTACAAGGGACAATTTTATATCGGTGTTATTCGTCCTGATGGGGGAGGAGAGCGCCTGATCTCAACAGCTTATCACGTAGAGGGCCCAAGCTGGTCTCCTAATGGCCGCTATCTTGTTTATTTCAAGGAAGAGACTTACGGGGCAAACCGTGAGAAACGCCGGACAAAGCTCTATCAGATCGATGTGACAGGTTTTCATGAGCGTGAGCTTAATACGCCAGGAAATGCTTCAGACCCTGCCTGGTCGCCTCTCAATGAGTAGAGCTGGCTGGGGGCCGACTTATAATTTAGTTATTATTGGTCAAGGCTTTGGATATCCTCAATGACATCTTCAAATGCGACAATGATCTGTCTATAAAGGGCCTGTTTAAACGGGACGATTTCGTCTGAGATATTAGCCAGTGGCACCCATTTCCATTGACTAAACTCTATTTGTGAGTGGGTTTCAAGGTCGATGTCTTCATCTTTTCCCTCATAAAGCATGGCTGTCCATATTTGCTTTTGCCCCTTGAATATTTCAAAGATACGCTTTCCGGTCAGCTCGGAAGGAAAATCATAAAAGAGTGGTTTTTCTATTTGTTTAAGAAGGCGGACATTGCTTTTGGGAATACCTGTTTCTTCCTCAAGCTCGCGGTAAGCTGCATCGATCGCGACCTCTCCAGCGTCTACGCCGCCTTGTGGCATTTGCCAAGCACCGGGAGTGTCACAGCGCTCTCCCATAAAAACGTCGCCGTTGCGGTTAAAAAGAGTAATGCCAACACATTCTCTGTAAGGGCGGCTGTCTTTTGAGTTTTTGTTATTTTCTTGGCTCATTCTGCCCCCTTTGCATATATCTATTAGCTTTCCGGGTCGAAAACCTCATAATTGGGGTTATAAGGCATAAATTCATTCCCTAAAATATTGGACGCGGTGGTCAGTTCTATATTTTTTTCAGGAAGGGTCAAGACCCAATTATGTATTTGGTCAATCACGCTTGGACTAATTCTGGCACTGATAATGAGGTCACCGTCTCTTTGCGCAATGGTCTCGGCGGCTCTTATACGCTCCTGAACAGTTTCAGGGCGCATATCGGGATCAAGTATATAGGGTATCGGTCCGGATGGGATCATGCCGCGCATAGTGCCGACAAATTTAGGGTCTCTGTGTGTCGCCGGCATTTCGGATAAATAGCCTAGTCCTGCTCCATGCAAAAAGATCGGCAGTATGTCTTTCTTGCTCGCATCCTTGGGAAAGGTGCTGTCACGATCATTTAACAGGCCAACAAGAAAAGGGGTATCATCGATCAGCGCTTCAAGTTGTCCAATTAGTACGCCTGTCTCTGTGTTATTGAGCAGCGTATTAGGACCTGCATCATTAAAGGGATATTTAAACGGTTCACCGGGCATCGTAAGCCAGTTCTCATATCCGGCATTATGAGCTTTTTTGACTAAGGCAGCTAGATTTTCCGTATAAGATGAGAAAGCCAGCGTCACAGCTTTTGGGAGCATTCTCAGAGCTGTTTCATATACATCTTTGTCAATCCCTGTATCGGTTAAAACTATGGCTATACGGGCTTTATTTCCTGATGTTAGGCCGCTTGTACTAGTGTTTTGTGTTTGTGGGATCGTCTCGTCTTTAGAAAACGCACCATAGACAGTACGCCCATCTTCTTGCATAAGCGGCCGCCAGCGTCCTTGGAAACGATAATAAAGTGTACTTAATGTGGCACGGTCTCCGGCCTGAAAGTCATCAAATGGGTTTTCAGAGTTGTTTGCCGTGCCTGTCTCTTCCTCTTGTGGTGCTGGAACAAAAACTGAGTAGAATTGCTTTGCCAATGCGTCTTGATGTGCGTTCTTGACAGTGGAATTACCAAAGCCTGATAGTAAATAAATCAACAGGACACAGCCCAATATTGCGCCTGAGGCAATCAGGAAGTCTTTGCGCTCAAAACGCGGCTCGAAGCTCGTGTTGCTAAGTAAATTTCGGGCAATTTCAGGCGCATCTTTACTCTTTGATATCAGGGAAGAAAAAAAAGTTTTCAGGGCAGGGAGTGCCTTGCCCTGAAGTGCTTTAAATTTTTCTAATATAGCATCTTTATTCATTGATGCGCCTGTCGCTCATGGTTTAGGGCCCGGTAATCGGAACGATAGATTCCTTGTAAATAGCCAAGCCACGAAGCAGATCTAAAGCTCTGGCCAATTGATAATCTTCAATATTGGCTTTTTCATCATCGTCTTTTTTCTTGCCCGCGCTACCGTCATCCTTAGAGCTTTGCTCCAATTTGTCCAGAGCACCGCGGAGGTCTGCCTCACGGCGAGAGTCAACTTCGATAGCTTCGACACGCGCCGGCTCAATCAGGATATCAGGATCAATGCCTTTTGCCTGAATAGAGCGACCGGACGGCGTATAGTAACGTGCCGTGGTGAGGCGCATTGCGCCATGGCCAGGGATAGCAATAATGGTTTGCACCGACCCCTTACCGAAAGACGGCATACCGACAAGTATTGCACGTTTATGATCTTGGAGAGCACCTGCAACAATTTCAGAGGCAGAGGCAGAACCACCATTGATAAGAACAACAATGGGTAAACCGTCTGTAATATCCCCTGGTGTGGCATTATCACGGTCTGTATTGCCTTCGTCACGGCCGCGTGTTGATACAATCTCGCCTTGCTCCAGGAACGCATCAGACACAGCAATGGCTTGGTTAAGAAGCCCACCGGGATTATTACGTAGATCCAGAACATATCCTTTGAGGTCGGAGCCAAGTTCGGCCTTGATTTCTTCTACAGCCTTTTCAAGCCCGGGATATGTGTTCTGGTTGAATGTTGTAATGCGGATATAGCCGATATTGCCTTCTATGCGGTGGCGTACGGACTGTATTTTGATGATATCGCGAGTAATAGTCGTCTCAATTGGCTTTGCGACACCTTCACGGCGAATGCCGATTGTGATGTCTGTGCCGACTTTGCCGCGCATTTTCTCAACGGCTTCACCAAGTGTCAGACCCATTACAGGCTCGCCATCTATTTCGTAGATAAGGTCTCCAGCTTCTACGCCTGCTTCATAGGCAGGTGTTTCATCAATGGGGGATACGACTTTAACAAGACCGTTCTCCATTGTAACTTCGATACCGAGACCGCCAAATTCACCACGTGTTTGTACCTTCATATCACGGTAATTATCTTCATCAAGATAGGCAGAGTGAGGATCCAGATTTCCAAGCATACCGTTGATAGCGTGCTCAATCAGTTCTTCATCTGTAACGTCGTCGACATATTGCTCCCTTACGCGCTCAAAGACATCACCGAACAGATTGAGCTGTTTGTACGTTTCCGCTGTGTTCTTGTTGTTGCTGTCTGCATCTGCTTGCATCGGTAGGCCTGTGAAACCTAGAAAGAGCAGAGAGGTGATGATTGCGGGAATAAAAACGAGACGTTTCATATAATTATCCTTAAATTTTTCTATGTGTATATCCTAACACAGCGTATGTGATCTTCATATAGGCGAAACAGGTTTTCCATGATGCCTTAATTCATAATAAAGTTCATCTTGCTCGCCTGGCAACCCCATTATTCCGATTGGCTCACCGGCACTCACAGATTGTTGAAGGACAACATTTGCACGTTGTAGTCCCGCAATAACAGAATGATAGCCGTCTTCATGCTCGATAATGATGAGGTTTTTATATTGCTTGAACGAACCTTGATAGCGAACAACGCCGCCCATTGGGGCAATAACAGTTGCCTGCGCAGGAGTACGAATACGCAATCCTTCGGATACGGCGCCAATATCATCTGTTTTGCCAAAACCAACCTTAATAACACCCGCAACGGGAAGGCGTTTGTTACCACGGGTCGGTAGGGGTGTGTTCTTTTGCACCGCCTGTGCGGTTTTGAGATGTTCGGGTATCTTGGGTTTTTGCGTTTGAAGGCGTGACAAAAGCTCTTTAAGGTCAGATGCTCTTGCTGCTATTCGCTCGATTTGTGCTGCCTGTAAAGACAGTAAGCCGCGATGGCTCTCAAAGAGGTTTTGGCGGCGAATAATCAAGAGTTTTAGCTCATCTTGTTCGGTGCTCAATGCCTGCTTTTCTCTCTCAAATTGTTCTTTTTTACGCGACAATGTCGTCTCAATCTCGTCTAAACGCTCAAGATCACTTTGTAATTGCTTAATGTCTTTTGTAATGACTGGCAATGCGGAGGTCATGCCTGCTTGAACAACGCCTATTTTCTTGGCATTTTCTTGTGAGAAGATTAGCAGTTCTGGTGGCAGTTGACGTGCTTTTATAAGAGCGGCAATCAGTTTTGTGTTTTTATGCGCGGATCGCTCAAGCTTTTTCCTTAGGTCATTTTCTTCACGACTTAGCTTTGCTTGCTCTTCATTGAGGTCAAATAAGGTTTGCTCAAGATCTTGAACAGATCTGCTCAATTTCTTCATATCGCTTTGCAAGCGTTTCAGGCTTTTTTCTTCGCGTTTGATCTCTTTGTCGAGTTCGCTCTGTTCCTTTTTCTTTCGTTCTAGTGCTTGCTCAATTGTCTCAAGGGTAAGAACCTTTCTCTCTGGAACAGGCACAGAGGCACTTTGCGCAACGGCACAGACGGGGCTGAGCAACACGAAAGCAATCAATGTGGTCCGTAGAATGATAAAGCAGTTTTTATTTGTGGTAAGGGTGGCCATTTTCGATTTGGATGCTTCTGTATATTTGCTCCAAGAGCATAACACGGGCAAGCATATGCGGCCATGTCTGGGCACCAAAAGAGAGTGTCTTATCCGCATATTTCTTAACATTATCGCTTAAGCCCTCTGAGCCTCCAATAATAAAAATGAAATTATTCTCGCCACGGGTTTTGAGGTCCGATAATAGTTGCGAGAAATCCGGGCTGCTCATCGTTTTGCCGCGAGAATCAAGCGCAAAGACAAAACCTTGTCTTGCCTCGATAGCTGTCTCAAGTTCTTTATTTTCTAAAGATGAATCACTTGTTGTGATTTCAGTGATTGTAATTTTAGCGCTTGTGCCTATACGCTTGCGGTAAAGCTCTATCATAGGGGCAAAATCTGTTTTCTTAGCTTTGCCGACAGCCAAAATTTCAAAACGCACTGACATATAACATTAGCGAGAGCAAGAGCCGAGATTAGGCCTATGCATAAGCGTGCTCGCTTTGTAATACCCAGTCAGAGGCGCATTCTTGCCAAAGTTTGTCCAGTTCATAGAACTGTCTTACTTCATCGCGGAAGAGGTGGATAATGATATCGCCGGCATCAACGATCACCCAATCACCAGTGGATTGACCTTCGACTTTGACATTCACAAAGTTATTACCCTTGCATTTTTGGATGATTTTTTCAGAAAGCGCCTTAATATGCGTCGTGGAACGGCCGGTGCAAATAAACATGAAGTCGGCCATTGGTGTTTTTCCGCGCAAGTCATAACAGAAGATGTCTTCTGCTTTTTCCTTATCAAGACAGGTCCCGATGAGGTCCCGTTCTTGTTCCGGTGTCATTGTCCGGATGGATGGGGTAAAGGGTATGGCGTCTCTCTCCTTTTGGTTGTTAAACATTTTCTATTCTTATTTTATCATTTCATAAAAGCTTGAGCAAGAAATCAGATTTGTGCACCTGCGAGTATTTCTCTGATCTGGGTTGATGAACGGACAATGCCCGGTGATTTTAAGCACCAATAGACACTGCGTGTTTTATAGCTTTGCGGGCTTTTGGGCAAATCATAGTGATGCGTAATTTGAGCCATGTTGCAGAGCGGTATTCGTTTGATCGCTCCTTTGAAAGGAGGGCGTCGGAAGAAAGCCAAAGGCATAGAATCGAGAATAATTTCAGGATGCTCCCATTTATGAAATTCTTCGGCGATATCAACGCCGCCGACCCAGATGAAACGTGTGTCAGGAAAGTGTTTACGCAAAGCAAGGCAGAGCTCATAGGTTCGATTGATACCGATTTGCTTTTCGAAATCAGACAATATAATGCGTGGATTGGCAATCAAACTTTGTGCCTTCTCGATTCGCCTTTGCATAGGGGCAATCTCAATCTGCTTCTTAAAGGGGTTTCCCGGTGTGAACATCCACCACAGACAGTCTATAGGCAATGTATTCAAGGCTTGTTGTGATATATGAAGATGTCCCTCATGCACAGGGTTGAACGAGCCGCCAAGGATACCAACTGTTCTTCCTCCCCAGTATCTTTGTTGTCCTATGGAAGGTGAGGGCAGACGCGTCATTTTATTTGATGCTGTTTTATCGGTCATTAAAAAGGCCAATACAGTGAAATGCAGGCTTATATCGTCTGGGAAACGAGGCTCCCGAACATGTGCTTAATGCTTTAATTTCGAAGGTAATGACTGAATGCTTTGCTCAATGAGAGAGGCATTTTCTTTTTTGCCGAGTTTTTCGGCGATGATCTGCATCGTAGCTTGTGTCGCAATATCAGTAACTTGAAAGCGAATATCGCTAATAGCTTGCTCTTCAAGGCGTTTAAGACGCTCTTCAAGCTGGTGTTCTTTGAGCTTAATGACTTGCTCAGTCTCGATATCAAGGTTACGACGGATTTCCTCTGCTTGTCTTTGAGCGCTGTCCATCAACTCTTCAGATTCGTTTAATGCGTCCTTGGCTTTACGTTGATATTGGGCGAGGAGTTCCTGAGCCTCTACACGAAGATTTTCAGCGGTTTCAATGTCGCCACGGATTTTCTGAATGCGCTCATCAAGTGTGCCTATCATTGCATCCTTACCGTAGCGGTAAGCGACGAGCACGAATAGAATGAAAGAAAGAGCTACCCAAAAATTTGTATCTTCTAAAAAAGCCATTTTAATCTCTTATATCTCTTATGTATTAGGCTGCACGCTTTTGTTGAATGTTATAATTCTCTACAAATTTCAGTGCATCCTCTTTTGAAATCTGTACGCCAGTAATTTTTTCGATGCTGTTTTGTACCACTTCAGCAGCCATGTCATTAAGGTCGCCCATGACCTCTTGTTTGCTTTGCTCTATGCGGCCTAAAGTGTTTTTCTGCTCACGCTCTGCACGTTTTTGAAATTCGTTCAGTCTACGGTCAAGATCTTTGCGGCCATCCTCATCAGACTTTCGCTTAAGCTCTTGTGCGTTTTGACGAGCGAGAGAAAGCTGATTTTCGTAGTTCTTTTGAACTTCATCGGCTTCATTGCGAAGCTTTTCTGCTGTGTTTAGATCTGTGTCGATTGTATTCTTGCGGTTTTCAATAACAGAAGAAATCTCAGGAAGAACCTTAGCTGAGAAGATCGTGTAAAGGACGACAAATGTAATTGCCAACCAAAAAATCTGTGATGGGAATGTTGTAACATCAAACTGAGGTAGGCTTCCACTTGACTCAGCGTGTTTGTCTGCGGCTGCAAAAACGGCAGACGGTGTAGCTAAAAGAAGGGAAAGAGCACAGAATGCGCTTGCAAATAAAGATTTAGATTTGCTTATCATGATGTCCTCTTTCCCTTAAATTTTATATGTATTTCTCTCGTCTGATTAACCGAACAGAATAATCAAAGATACAACCAATGCGAAAATCGCCAAGGCTTCTGTCAAAGCAAATGTCAGGAAGAATTTCTTGTCCAAGATCTGCGCAGAAGACGGGTTACGTCCAACAGCCTGATTGTAAGAAGAAAAGATCATACCCAAAGCGATACCAACGCCAAAAAGTGGGAGAAGAGCCAAAGCAGCGGCCAGTAGTTTCATTGATTCAAGTTCCATAATAGTTCCCTTTCTCGTTTTTAAAGTTTTTCAAAGTCTAACTCAATTTCCCCAATGATTTCGCACTCTACAGATTTTTTAGTGCAAATCAATGGAATCTTTTAGGTAGATACAAGCCAAGATCGCAAAAACATAAGCTTGTAACAACGCAATCAATATTTCAAAGGCGATCAGCAAGCTGTTCAATAAGACAGGAAGCACGCCCATGGCATATCCAACAGTTCCCATGCCAAGCATCATAACGCTAAAGCCTGCGAAAACTTTTAGGATCAGGTGACCTGCCATCATGTTCGCAAACAAACGTACAGACAATGTAACGGGTCTAATCATGAACGATAAAATTTCAATTGGAATAATGATTGGCTTCAAAGCCCAAGGCAGACCGGCAGGGCAGAAGAATGAAAAGAAATGCAAGCCGTGACGGGCAAAGCCGATTACAGTACAGGCAAAAAAGATCATCAAAGCCAAAGCGCCTGTGACGGCAATATGGCTGGTAAATGTGAAAGACCCCGGGATCATGCCGAGTAAGTTGCCCATGAGGACGAGAATAAAAATTGTAAAGATGAACGGGAAGTATTTACGCCCTTGAACGCCAACATTTTCCCTGACCATATCAGCGACAAAGCCATAGACCATCTCGGCCATCATTTGCATACGGTTTGGAACGATGCTTTTGCGTTGCATAGCCATGAGGAAGAACCCGACTGAGATCACAACAGCAATCGCCATCCAGAGTGCAGAGTTTGTAAAAGAAATATCAACACCACCAACCACGAGTGGTTCTTGAGTAAGGGGCGTAATTTTAAATTGCTTAATTGGATCCGCCACGATCGTCCTCTTTATTTGTATGTTTCGTTTCCCTGTTTTGCTTTTCGCGCAGCTGATGACCTAAGCCGACAGCATCTCCTATATTTTGAGTTACGCGCCAAACATTTACAAACCCTGTTATAACGCCCAAAACCAATAGGGCAAGAAAAAAAAGCGGCTTTGTGTCAAAAGTTTTATCTAAATAATAGCCAAGTCCGCCACCGACGATAATAGCGGCAACGAGTTCAGTGCCTGCACGTAGGCCAAGACGCATATTGTCGCTCTCTTGCTCGTTTTCGTTATGGCCGCTTTCGATGCGGTCACGTTCGGACTTAAGAGCCTCTATGCGCGCTTTGAGGTCATCATTATCCTGTTGGTGTTTATCATTCATCTTTTACTCCGCGGCCTCGGTCAAGAAAGACTGTTGTAGATCCACAGAAACAAGCTGAGAAATCCCGCGCTCGGCCATTGTTACTCCGTATAACCTATGCATACGAGCCATAGTCATACGGTGGTGCGTAATTACAAGGAAGCGTGTTTGCGAGGTTGTTGCGAGCTCTTCAAGCAATGAACAGACTTTATCAACATTCGAATCGTCGAGAGGAGCGTCAATCTCGTCGAGAACACAGATCGGCGCCGGATTTGTCAAAAACATCGCAAAGATCAAAGCGATAGATGCAAGAGTCTGCTCTCCACCGGATAGTAGGCCAAGATGCTGTAAAGTCTTGCCCGGGGGTTGCGCAAAGATTTCCAGTCCAGCCTCAAGAATATCATCGGATTCAGTAAGCTGTAGATAGGCCTTTCCGCCCTTAAACAGCTGCTCGAACAGACGTTTGTAATGTGTGTTAACCTGTTCAAATGCAGCAGACATCCTGCTACGCGCTTCACGATTGAGCTTTTGTATCCCGCCGCGAAGCTGTGCAATGGCTTCGATCAGGTCATCGCGTTCCTTGGTCATCGTTTCAAATTCGGCTTCGGCTGTCTCAAGCTCTTCGGCGGCCATAAGATTGACAGGCCCGATTTGATCGCGATCACGGATAAGCTTTTCTTGTTTCGTCCTAACCTCAGCCAGAGCGGGGAATGCCTGCCCATCAGGCCAGTCTATTCTTGATAATAGAGATTGCGGAGCGCATTCAAATTTGTTCTCTATATCTGCCTGCAGCTCTTCTATTTGTGCCTTCAGCGTCTCAATATGAGCTTTGATCCCGCCGCGCTTTTCCTTTTCTTCAGAAAGCTGAGTTTCAACCTTGCGAGAGCGGGACTGCAATTCACGTAAAGCCTGCTCTGATTGACTGAGTTCATCGCTTATCTGTCTACGCTCGCTTTCAAGTTTTGAGAGTTGCGTCAGGCAGGATTGTTTTTTTTCTTCCAACTCTTCCGGCTTTGATTTGAGCGATATCAAATCTTGGGTGGCTTTAACAATGCGTTGCTCCAGAGTTTCAAGACGCTTACCGGAGCCTGCTTGTTTTTCCTCTGATTCGCGTTTCTCACGCTCAAGCTGCTCAATACGGTTTAGTCGGTTTTTATCTTCGAATCTTAGGCGATCCGCATCTCGTACGATGGTGTCCAAAATGTTGCGCTGATTGGCCAGCTCCGCTTGTTTTTCCTCAATTTGTGATTGTCTGCGCTCGAACCCTTGAGTGTCTTGCTCGCCAAAACGGATGTCAAATTCTTGCCGCGCCTTATCAAAGTTTTCTTTTAATTCATCATATTCGTTCTTAGCAGCGGCGATTTGCGTCTCTAAGCGAAGGCGGTCATCTTTGAGCTTTTGAGTTCTCTGTGCCAATTTAGAGCTTTCTTGCCTATTGGATGCAATGCGTCTTTCAAGCTCAAATATTTGTGCTTCTTTATCCTTAAGTTTGCAGGACTCTTGTGTTTGAGTTGCGCGCTCTTTCTCGAGGGCTTTAGATAGAGCGTCAACTTTATCTTGTATTACAACCTGTTCGGCGTTCAGTGATTCAAGACGATTTTTTCGCTCAAGGTGGAGTGCCGTCGCGCTTTGTGAGCGCTGTGTGATGACATATCCATCCCAGCGGTAAACAGCACCATCTTTGCTCACGGCTATTTGTCCCGGATTGAGTGCCGTTATAATCTCTTCTACGTCTATATCTTCTGCGACAATACCGATTTGTGATAAACAGATACTTAGTGCCTCGGGCGCTTTGACATGGGAGGATAGCGGCTCGAATTGTGCAGATAGTTCAGGCAAGTTTTCGGGGGTAAGTTTGATCCAGTATTGATTGGCATCGCGATCTTCTAAAGCTGCCAGAAGAGTGTCACCCATAGCCTTGGCCAGCGCTGTCTCATAGCCTTTCTTTGGCTTGATCTGATCGAGTGCGGATTTTCCAGTGTTTTCATCTGATGTATTGAGCAAATCCCCAAGAATGCTTATTTCATTTTTAATCTTATCATTAAGTGCTTTATCTTCATAAAGCTGTGCCTGTAACGCTTCAACTTCCTGGCGAATATCGGCTATGGTGCTTCGTAATTTGACTAACTCTTCCTTTTCACCTTCAAGCGCTTTCTCATCAGCTGTTATAGATTCTTGCACGGTGTTGAGAGTTTCGATTTCAGGGTTTTCACTGTCCAGCGCTTCCTTTTGCGAGATTAGTCTAGCGAGATAGCTTTGTTTTGACTCAAGAGAGCTTTCCAAACGCTCTATTTCTCTTTGCGCGCTTTGGCGTTCTGATCTGTCTTGTGTGAAGGTCTGCCGCTCTTGATCGAGATCGCGCTCTAGTTTTTCGCATAACTGTCTTTGCTGCTTCTCTTTTGACTGCGCCTCTTCAATAGCCTTCTCATGGCCTTGTGTATTTTTAAGCTGAGCCAGCTCGCTTTCACGGATGGCGCGGCTATTTTCGAAGGCTTCGATTTGCTCAAGCTCAAAGGCGCGGTCTTCTTCTGCTTGCTTGATATCACGCTCTGCACGGTGTTTGTCGCTTTCGATACGCGTTAAGGTATCTTCTACGCGCTGTTTTTCGATGCTAAAGCTTTGGATTTGTGCTGCTAGTTTGGTGTCTTGTCCGCGAAGTTCCGTAACCTTTGCTGATAAAGTTGCCTCTTGTGTGCCTGAAGATGTGATCTCTTTCATGGCCTGCATAACTGCGGCCTCAATCTCTTCATAGGCTGATATCTGGCCTTTGAGCGCAGATTGAAGTTCTGTCCAGCGCAAATGAAAATAAAGAACTTCGATTTGCTCAAGATCGTTGGAAATATTTTTATAGCGACGTGCTTGTCTGGCTTGTTTCTTGAGACTGTTTAGCTGTGTTTCCTGTGTGCCCATTATATCATCAAGGCGAATGAGGTTGTTCTCCGCGGCGCGCAGCCTAAGCTCTGCCTCATGTCGTCGTGCGTACAGTCCGGATACACCAGCGGATTCCTCTAATACTTGTCTGCGATCCGTTGGCTTAGCGTTAATCATGGCCGTAACGCGCCCCTGTGAGACAAGGGCGGGTGAGTTTGCTCCTGCGACTGTGTCAGCGAACAACATCTGTACATCACGCGCACGCACGGCGCGGCCATTGACACGGTAAACAGAGCCGTTATCGCGCTCAATCGAGCGTGTGACTTCAATTTTGTCGAGATTTTGAAATGGCGCAGGAGCGTCATGGTTTGGATTTTCCAATACAAGCGTGACTTCGGCACGGTTGCGGGCAGGGCGCTTGGATGTACCTGCAAAGATAACATCCTCCATACCACTGCCGCGCATTCTTTTGGCCGAAGATTCTCCCATCACCCAGCGTAAGGCTTCGACAAGATTTGACTTGCCACATCCATTTGGCCCAACAATTCCGTTCAGGCCATGGCCAATATCAACCTCGGTGCGATCGGCGAAGCTTTTGAAGCCGTTTAATCTAAGCTGGGAAAAATGCACCATCTAAGTTATTCCGCACTCTCGCCTTCATTTTGTGCTGACACTGCATTGTTAACGGCCGCTTCAAAATGAAGAAAAGGCTTGTTGCCGGCAATGCGTTGGCCGGTCTCTGCGATAATGAATGTCGGTGTAGACTGAACCTGTTTAAGCTCGGCAATCATTTGTACTTTGCGAATATAGGCATTTTCATAGCCTTCGGTTGTCATACAAGTGTTCAGCTGGTCGGAGCTTAACCCCAGAAGTCTGGCATTTTGTGCTAAATAAGGGCGCGGGTCTTGTAGGTAAGCCCAGTCTTCTTGTGTCTGGAACAGAAAATCAACATACTCAAAATATAGATCATTATCTTCAAAGCATCGTGCGATCATACCTGCTTTGACGGCATTGGCATTAAGAGGGAAATCTTCAAATTTCAATTTTGCTTTACCCGTCTTGATTAAACGTTCTTTGACCATGGGTAATGTATCCACATGAAAAGAACGACAATGCGGACAAGTGAAAGAGCTGTGCTCAATAATAGTAACTGGCGCGTCGGCGTCACCGAGCACACGGTCTTTTAACATCGGGATTTCTACGCTGTTCTCTTGTATCTCGGCTTGTGCAGATGCCTGATAAGGCATGAAAGTGAGTAGGCACAGAAATGCTGCGATTAAAAAACGCATAATAATCAATCCTTTCGTTTGCTTGATTTCTTCTATAATGGCGTTCATATATTAAATTCTCAATAAAACAGGATGCACAATGGCAGATTATCCACATTTCCGCAAGCTTTCCGAAACGCCTAAGGCTGCTGTAACCCGCTTTTTTCCAAGTCTTTGGGGTTATCTTTCCAATCAGAGGCTTGCTTTGTTTTTCACCTCATGTGTCCTGATTGTCGCGGCAGGACTGATTCTCGCACTCGGGCAGGGGATACAATATCTCATAAATGAGGCTTTTGGCCCCGGCGAAGAGACAGCCCTCAACAATGCCTTACCTGTCTTTTTTGCGGGTGTTATTATCCTGGGGGCGATCAGCTATCTACGTGTTCGTATGGTCACTATTATCGGGGAGCGTTTTATTAGCGACCTCAGAAAAGATGTCTTTGAGCGTTTAATTACTCTCGATCAAAGCTTTTATCTTAAGGCCAATCGTGGCGAGCTTATCTCCAGACTGACAGCTGATACTACATTGTTGCAGCAAATTGTCTCGTCCTCCTTGCCACTATTCTTGCGCAACGGCCTGATGTTAGTTGGCGCTTTGATCTTTTTATTTCTTTCCAGTGCCAAACTGACCCTGATGTTTCTAATGGTTATTCCTCTTATTTTATTGCCGTTGGTCATATTGGGGCGGCGTTCAAAAGCTTTGGCAAAAGAAGCGCAAGACAGGGTGGGCGAGCTTGGCGGTTTTCTGGACGAGCATTTGCACGCTATTGAAACAGTGCAGTCTTTTACACTAGAGAACAAAGCACAGTCTTTCTTTAGCGAGCGCGTTAACAGTGCCTTTGACGCGGCCAAGAAACAGGTTTCGGTCAGAGCGATTTTATCAGGTATTATCCTGACTGTTGTTTTTTCTGCGGTGGGCATGATTTTATGGATTGGCGGGCAGGATGTCGTAAACGGCAATATGAGCCCCGGTGCTTTGGGGTCTTTTGTGTTTTATGCGCTGCTTGTTGCAGGCGCATCAGGTGTGCTTAGCGAAGTTGTCGGAAATATATTACGTGCAGCAGGTGCTATGGAACGAATTTTGGGGCTTCTTTCCGAAAGTCCCAAGATATCTGTCAGGGAAGTAGATTACAAAACAAAATTGAAAGAACCGGTACGAGGAAGGATAGCCTTTGACGCGGTAAGCTTTGCCTATGAAAGCGCGCCCCATACGCAGATTTTGCGTGATATAAGTTTTGAGGTAAAGGCCGGGGAGACAGTTGCAATTGTTGGGCGGAGCGGCGCAGGGAAGACAACGATTTTTCGTCTACTTCAACGTTTTTATGACCCTGTTAAGGGGGCTATTTATTTCGACCGTCAGGATATGGCAACTATCAATCCAAAGGAATTACGTCGCTATATAGCAAGTGTTCCTCAAGAGCCGTTCATTTTCTCTTCATCTGTGCGGGATAATATCGCACTGGGCGTTGAAGACGCGACACAGGAAGAGGTTGAGCTGGCTGCACGTAAAGCGAACGCTCATGACTTTATCATGAGCTTGTCAGATGGTTATGAGACACAGGTCGGTGAGCGAGGGGCGAAGCTTTCGACTGGGCAGAAGCAGCGTTTGGCAATTGCGCGTGCTTTGCTCAAAAATCCACCTGTGATTTTACTCGATGAGCCAACATCGGCGCTGGATGCGCATAATGAGGTGCTGCTTCAGAAATCACTGAGTGAGATTACCAAAGCTCACACAACCTTGATTATCGCGCACCGCCTATCCACCATAGCACAGGCTGATCGTATTCTCGTCGTCGATGACGGCAAGATAATTGAGCAAGGCACGCATGAAGCATTGCTCGCTAAGGGCGGAGCATACAAAGCTTTGGTCGAAACACAGCTGGTGAGTGACGAGGCAGCAGGAACGCTTTCCAGACCGCAGGACGGGGCAACAATACATTAAAGGTATTATTGAACGGCTTTCAGGACTTGCATCTTATTTTTGTAGTGATTTTACCAAAAGTGGGAGCAGATTAGCATTTGCTGCTAGTATCTCGCCGCTATGAACCGGGTTTTTGTTTTTCCCGTCAAGTGTTGAGCAAAATCCGCCAGCTTCTTTTACAAGAAGATAGCCTGCAGCAACATCCCATGGGTGAATGCCTGTGTCCCACATAGCGTCTAGGCGACCGGAAGCGACGTAAGCCATATTAAGCGCAGCAGATCCGAACTTTCGGATCTCGGCGCCGGCGTCAAACATATCCATGAATTGCTTTTTACGAATAGGCGCAAGTTTTGGGTCTCTGCTAAAATGAGAAGCAGAAATCATAGAGCCTAATATCTCTTTACGTCCAGATACACGCAGGCGCTGATGACCGGAAAATGCACCGGCGCCTTTTTCTGCATAGAAAAGTTCGTCCTTGATCGGGTCATAAATCACGCCATGTGTGACTTCGCCTTTTTCTTCCAAGGCAATAGAGATACAGAAATGCGGAATCCCGCGCATGAAGTTGTGCGTCCCGTCAATGGGGTCGATAATCCAGCACTTATCTTCATCTTTACCTTTAACGGGCTGTCCTTCTTCTGTCAGGAATGAATAACCGGGCCGCGCACGCTCAAGCTCTTCACACAATATCTTCTCTGCGCGCTTGTCCGATGAGGTCACGAAATCGAACGGGCTCTTTTGAGAAATCTGTAAGTTCTCTAGCTCTCCAAAATCGCGTGCAAGTCCACGGGCAACCTTCTGTGCTGCCTTAACCATAATTTGAATGGTAGGTGAAAAACGGGGCATATTTTTGTCTCTTTTTTATGCTTTACTGACGTAACTTGCGTCTTCGGTTTTGATGATAATGCGTGCGCCGACTTCAATATGTGGCGGCACCATAACCTTTACACCGTTATCGGCTATAGCCGGCTTGTAGGATGATGATGCAGTTTGACCTTTAACAACGGGTTCTGCCTCAACGACCTCGACCTCAATCTGGTCAGGGAGGGCAACACCGAGTGGCTTTTCGTCATACATTTCGATTTGCACCTGCATTCCGTCCTGAAGATAGACAGCTTGGTCGCCAATCAATTCTTCGGGAAGGGCGATTTGTGTGAAGTCAGTCGCGTGCATAAAATTATATTGATCTTCTTCCTTGAAAAGGAATTGATAGTCTTCTTGCTCTAATCTGACTTTTTCAATTGTCTCTTGTGTACGAAAACGAACATTGTCCTTATTACCGTTTTGAATGTCGCGCAATTCAACCTGAATAACCGCCTGACCTTTACCTGGTGTAATGATTTCATATTTCAAAACACGCCATAATTTGTCGTCTTTCTCAATCACATTGCCGGGGCGTACGGTATTCGCATTGACTTTCATGTCTTATCTATCCTTTTAGATATTGTGTTCTCTTGATTTTCTTTTTTGTGGTTTTACATGGAGCGCGCCGGACAATCAAGCTTTATCCTATCTGCTGCGCTTTTGATCTGATTTTGCCGAGTGAAGATAGCTTTGTAATTTGACTTTAAGTTCTTGATCCTCAATCTCATCTAGCAATGCTTGTGTTTGAGGATCGAGTTCTATCGGGGGCATGGGAGCAGTGGGCTTATTTACTGTTCTTCGCTTTGGTAACGGCTGGTCAAAGCTTTGGTGAATGATCTGGATGTCTACAAAAGGGGGCTTGCCTATCAGCATATTAATGCGTTCGAGAATAAGACCTTTTTGATAAGATAAGCGTAGCGCCAAAGCACTGGAGGTCTGTATCTTTAATACGCAAACAGTTTGACCGTCTTTATCCTTACGATAACGCACGCCTGCGGGTATGCATTGATCGACCATGCTTTTATCGATAATATCGCCCCAATGCTCAAAAATACGGCCATAGGCAATATGTTTTTTGCCAAATAGCGATTTGTTCAAATCCCGTAATATGGTCGCAGAATGTTTACTCATGAGGGAAGTGTAACCAGACAGATGCAAAAAAGCGAGTTTTCATTTATTGATCCAGATGATTTTCGGGGTTCTGTCTTGGCGTGGTATGACACCAATGCCAGAGCTCTTCCTTGGCGCTCACCTGTCGGGAATGTGCCTGATCCATATCATGTATGGCTTTCTGAAGTGATGTTACAACAGACAACTGTTCCTGCTGTTATTCAGTATTTCACAAAGTTTACAAGACTGTGGCCAAGTGTTGAAGAACTTACTAAGGCAGATCAGGACGACATCTTGCGCGAATGGGCGGGGCTTGGATATTACGCGAGAGCTAGAAATTTGCATAAATGTGCGGTTGAAGTGGTCACGCATTTTGGCGGCGCATTTCCGCAAACTCTGGAAGAACTTGAAAGCTTACCCGGGATTGGTGCCTATACAGCAGCAGCTATTCGTTCGATTGCTTTTGATAAGCCTGCAAGCGTTGTGGACGGGAATATAGAACGCATTTACGCGCGGGTCATGGCGCTTAAAACACCGCTTCCGAAAGGCAAAGTCGAGATTAAGGCTCTGGCACATTATTTAAGTGATGAACGACACGACCGTCCTGGATGCTATGCGCAAGCCTTAATGGATATCGGCAGTATGATCTGCACACCGAAGAATCCGGACTGCGCAAGCTGTCCGGTCAGTAATTACTGCGCAGCGTTTCATCAAGGGGAGGCAGAGCTTTACCCTTATAAACAAAAGAAACAGCCAAAGCCTGTGCGGTACGGTGTCGCGCTTTGGATCACGGATGAATGCGGACAGCGCCTTCTTATTGAGAGGCGCCCTGATAAAGGGCTTTTGGGTGGAATGAGAGGCCTGCCGGGAACATCATGGGAGAAGGACCGAACGCTTTCGGATTGTAGTGAAGAGCTGATTTTATTGCTTAAAAATCTAAATCTAAGCACAGATTTACCCCAATTGACTAAACTACCCGAGATACGCCACGTGTTTACGCATTTTGAGTTGCGGCTAAAGATACTGGCTGTGAGCTTGGGGGATGCGAATGCTGCTCAAATCCCTGCAAACTATTTCCACGTTAATCTCAGTGAGAGCAAAAGTCTTGGCCTTCCAACTGTTTTTAAAAAAGCGTATAATGTTATGGTGAAATTATAAAAGGGTGTTTTGATGCAAAAAACTTTTCACATCGTTATGGCAGTTATCCTGCTTGCCTGTACGGCGCTTTTATCAGGCGAAGCGCTATCACTTAGTAATAGCCATATCGATGATACTGAAGTTATAAAATCTGAAGACGGAACAAAGTCATATTATAACGTTGATTTTGACAATCTTTCAAAAAGCTATTGGTTCATGTCTATGCATGATGTCAATGACAATGACGCAGTGGATGAGTTCGCCCGCATCCACTATTGTCAGGCATATGAAAATTATTTCAGAGACGACTTTCAGTGGCAGCGTATCCGTCACTCTATCAGGGAGGAAATCCAGCAAGAACGAGGGAGCTATCCTTTCCGTTATTATTCCATCTCACCTATATATCTTGACCGCTATGACTTTGACAGCAAGAAATTCACACTGACCGCCAATAGTTCATTGGTGAATGTAAACACAATTGACGGCCTCGGGCCAAATGACTGGGATCAATATTGTGGTCGTGATAGGTCGACGAAATATTACCCGAACCGCGTATATATTAAGTTTGAGGATGCGATTAACTTTGAGGGCTTTCCGATCACAGAGCGCAATGCCAATGACTTGATTATGCGCATGAATGAAGAGGGCAATAAAAACCGTCTTATGTTCCTTGAAATGCGTTTTCGGATAAGTGGCTACACCCCTGTGATTGAACGTGCCACTACAAATATACTAACCTTGAGAGCGCGTCTGGAAGAGCTTCGTATTTATGAAGATGTAGATCGTAATCAGCTTATCTATAAAGAGATTATGGATAAGTAAAAAGACCAAGCATTCAATCATCAACGCTCTGGAGAAGGGGGAAGGCTAGCGTGTATAATTAGCCTTAAATTCGACTGACTCAGTTTCTGGCAGTGCTTGTGTTTTCGCAACACGCACCATCATAGACAGGATCTTGTCGTTTTCCATACATTTACCAGCCAAGCGATCGGCAAATGTTTCCAATAAATTGATATGACCTTCAGCGATAATTGCCTTGGCGTTGTCAACTATGAATTCATAATTATAGACATCGTTTACTGCACGCACCTGACCATATTCCGGAAGCTTTATCTCAACTTCGACTGAGATTGTGATGGGTTGCTTAACATCACGTTCATGCTGATAGATGCCGATAGAAGCATCGAGCACGAGGTTGTTGACTTGGGCAAAAGCTGATTTGCGCAAAACACGATCATTGGCCGGTTTTGCACCGAAGGACGGGCGTGCCACTTGTTGTGTCGTGGCGTGCTTTCCTGTAACTGCGTGAAGTAATTTGTTCATGAACTATGGAATTACCAAAACGCGAACAGTTTATGCAAGAAAAATAATGTAATTTTTCTCAAGGGCTGGGGATGGCCTTTAAAATAAAGGCTATTCACCCTTGCGATTGTCTCTATATTTCTGTCTCAGACTATCGATAGGCATTGGCTTTCCGCTCTGTTCCATGTGCCAAAACGTCCAACCGTTACAGCTTGGTCGACCTTGCAGAGCAGCGCCAACTTTGTGGATAGAGCCGTCAAATTTATGAGAACCGGCTTTGGCTGTGATTGAACCATCAGCACGCACTTGTGCTGATAAACGTTTGTCTGGTGTGTATAAAACTGTACCCGGCTTAATCAGGCCAGTTTCAATAAGGCTTCCAAAGGGCACGCGAGGCTGTGACTGTTTTGCCGGGATCGTTTGCAAGGATTCTTCATCAACCTGAGTAATACCGTCAATGCGTTTTTGCGCTTCTCTGGCATAGGTTTTATCCTGTTCGACACCAATAAAATGTCTACCCATTTTCTTTGCTACCGCACCAGTTGTTCCAGTCCCGAAAAATGGATCCAGCACTGTGTCCCCTTTATTTGTAGAGGCTAACATAATACGGTAAAGAAGGCTTTCTGGCTTTTGCGTCGGATGCAACTTTGCGCCGTCTTGTTTTTTGAGGCGCTCTGACCCTGTGCAAAGTGGGAACTCCCAATCAGAGCGCATTTGAATATCGTCATTAAATGCTTTGAGTGATTGATAGTTGAATGTGTATTTTGATTTTTCTGACTTCGATGCCCATATCAAAGTTTCATGAGCATTCGTAAAGCGCCGCCCGCGGAAATTAGGCATTGGATTTGTTTTGCGCCAGATGACATCATTGAGTATCCAGAAGCCCATATCCTGCATAATTTTTCCAAGGCGAAAAATGTTGTGATAAGAGCCTATAACCCAAATAGTTCCATCTGGCTTTAGAGCAGAATGACAGGCCGAAAGCCATTTCTCACAAAAATCATCATAGGCCTTAAAAGATTCAAACCTGTCCCAATCATTCGTGACGCCATCAACGCGACTCTCATCCGGGCGGTGAAGCTCACCACCGAGTTGAAGGTTGTAGGGAGGGTCGGCAAAAACCATATCCAAAGATTCTGGGAGCAAATCATTAATAATATCGATACAGTTGCCAAGCAAGATTTCATCCTTTGGAAGTGGAAGAGATTGGTCTGTGGATAAGTCTGTGGATGAATTTTGCTTTTTTCTAGACATGGGAGCCTTTCAAATTTTGTTTAGGCTCGAATCATGAATCATTCCCGAGTCGCGGTCAAGAAAAAAAGTAGTAAGAGCTCAAAAGATTCTAAACAGAGTCAGCTATTTACGGTAATTTTTGAAAGTGATTTCACAGGTTCGAAACTATAGCGGTGATGCGGTGTCGGGCCATATTCAAATATCGCTTCGCGGTGCAGTTTTGAGCCATATCCTGCGTTTTTTTGCCAACCATAATGCGGATAGTGCTCGGCCAGATCACACATAATTTGGTCGCGCGTCACTTTTGCCAGAATGGATGCGGCCGCTATTGAAACGGATTTCGCATCGCCTTTGACAACTGTTTGGGTCCGGCAAGACATATCCGGTGATTTATTGCCGTCAATAAGGGCGAGATCGCAATTTAGTCTCATAAGGCTATAGCTGCGCTCCATGGCTGTAAGAGTAGCACGTAGAATGTTCATATCATCTATTTCTTGTACAGAGGCCTCGCCAATACCATAGGCGCAATGCTCTTTTATCTGTTCGGCTATGGCTTCTCTTTTTTTTGCTGACAACCTTTTGCTATCTCTAATTTCAGAGATAAAAGGCTTGGTTCGCGCCTCAAATGGAATATGCACACAGGCAGCAAGAACAGGGCCGGCCAGCGGACCGCGCCCGACTTCATCAATGCCGCAGACAAGCGTGACGTTGTTTAAATCTTCTATCGAAAAATCCGGAATTGACATAGAAAAATATTTATTCATTACTGATTAAGTTGAATGAGGAGTGTACAAAAATGTCGATACAAAATCTACCTGAACATCTTCAGAAGGCGATTAATCGCGCGAAGCTCTCATTAATTGCTGCGCCGCAAGACTACATTCCTTTTATCGACCATACCCTATTAAGTGATAATATTTCGGCATTGGAAATTACCAACCTTTGTGCCGAGGCTAAAAAACACGGCACTGCTTCTGTATGTGTACCGCCGAAATGGGTGCGACTGGCTGCCCAAGAGCTAGAGGGGAGTGACACTTTTGTCGCGACCGTAATTGACTTTCCGCATGGGCAAGGCTTGCCGCAAGATGCTGTGTTGACTGCTCAGATAGCGTTGAAAGATGGCGCTAAGCAACTTGATCTGGTTATGGATTATGAAAGCCTTCATGTTAACCCTGATGACAAGGAAGTGGCTAAGCGCATACAAGCTGTGAAGAGTGTTATTGCCAAAGAAGGCTCACAGGCTAATTTTAAGGTCATTCTAAAAGCTGGGGTGTATCAAGACGCCGAACTGTTGAAGAAGGCCGCACGCATCGCTCTTGAGAACGGTGCGGATAGTGTTAAAACATCAACGGGCAAGGCGCCTATTCGTGAATTTCAACATATCACCGAAAAAGATTCTGCAACACCTGAAACAGCAGCAATCCTGATGAGCGCCGTCGCAGATTTTAATGATGCCAATGGCACACAACGCGGCGTTAAAATATCTGGTGGCGTAAGCAATATTGAAGACTGTGCGTTCTACATGGCATTGGCCAAAGATATTATGGGCGAAGAAAGCCTTACACCAGAGTTTATGCGCTTTGGTGCGAGTGCCTCTCTTTTAAATAGCTTAATTGGTTCGGCTGCCCCTAATCAGCCAAGCCCTTACTAACCACCTCATAAACCATATCGGACAGGTTTTCTTCGCGAGCAATATCCTCTAGGCAGGCCTTCATTTTAGCGGCGTATCCCGCGTCAATATTGCGCCATTGCAGTAATGGAGCAACCATACGCGCTGCAATTTGCGGGTTGATCTTGTTCAAGGTGATAACCGCATCTCGTAAGACGCCGTAGCCTGCATGGGTATGAAAATGTAGCATATTAAGCTGTGCGAAAGCGCCGATAAGAGCTCGCACTTTATTCGGGTTTTTAATAGAAAACGCCTCGTGGCTTTGTAAGGCTTTGACGATTTCAACAGTGTCGTCGGCCTCACTTATAGCTTGCGCAACGAGCCATTTATTCACAACCAAGGGGTGCTCTTTGTGTGTGGCATAAAACTCCGCCAGCAAGCTGTCACGCAAATCGCCTTTGTGATGCACGATCTCACGCAGAGCGGCCATACGGTCTGTCATATTGTCAGCGCCATTATATTGCGCTCTGGCCAGATCCAGGTCGGGGGTTTCAGCTGCCATAAGATAGCTCAGCGCCATGTTCTTAAGCTCTCGTCTAGCAATGCTTTCATGATCGGCGCTATAGGTGCCAATATCTTGAAACTCGTTATATAGTCTCAGCCACTGATCTTTTAGTGTATCAGCCAAATAACACTTAACTTGTTTAAGGGTGAGGGCGGTCTTGTGGGGATCAGCTCCTTTGCCCAAGGCTTGGATCATATTTGTGTGTGATGGCAACGTCAGTGATTTAACAAGCAAAGACGGATCGTAATAATTTTCTCTAAAGCCATCTATGAGCGCTTCGAACCCTACCGTAATTTCACCAAAAGAGTCGGGAATTGCGTGTTGCTCATTGATGATGGCTTTCAGTCTCTGTGTCATGAGCGTCTGGCCCGCTTGCCAACGGTTGAACCCATCACTGTCCTTCATCATTAGGAATGATAGGTCGTCTGCGCTCAAATCCTGTTCAAGAGTGACAGGGGCAGAGAAATTACGCAAAGTGGATGTTACAGGCTCGACGGAAACGCTTTCGAACTCGAAGACCTGTTCAGGATCGCGCAAGTAAAGTGTTTGCGTGCCTATCATATCTGCGCCTGTTTCCTTATTCAGAAGACCAACCTGGACAGGGATATGTTGCGGCTTTTTATCTTTTTGCCCCGGTGTGTCCGGAATGGATTGGTGCAGGGTAAAACGATATGTCTTATGAACAGCATCATATTGACCCTCAACCGTAACTTGTGGTGTCCCGGCCTGGTCATACCACAGACGGAACTGTGAGAGATCAAAGTCGCTTGCCTCCTCCATGCAATCGACAAAATCATCGCAAGTCACGGCTTGACCGTCAAAGCGCTCGAAATAAAGGTCTGAGCCTGCGCGGAAACGTTCTTCACCGATCAAGGTATGGATCATGCGAATGACCTCGGCTCCTTTCTCATAGATGGTCATAGTATAAAAATTATCAATCGCGATATAACTGTCAGGGCGCACAGGATGCGCCATAGGGCCAGAATCCTCTGGAAATTGACGTTCCCATAAAAGCTTCACATCACTGATGCGCTGGCTGTCACGGCCATAGAAATCTGCCATATATTCCTGTTCACGGAAGACTGTAAAGCCCTCCTTGAGTGATAACTGGAACCAGTCGCGACAATTCACGCGATTGCCGGACCAATTGTGGAAATACTCATGCGCCACAACGCGGTCTACGTTAAAGAAGTCTTTGTCCTCATACAGCTCAGGCGATGCATAGATCAGCTGTGTGTTGAAAATATTGAGTGATTTATTTTCCATTGCGCCCATATTGAAGTCATGGACGGCTACGATATTGAACAGGTTAAGATCGTATTCACGGCCAAAGCGTTCTTCATCCCATGCCATACATTGTTTTAAACACATCATTGCGTGATCCGTATAGGGGATATCTTTTTCTTCGACATAAATGCGGAGATCGACAACTTTGCCTGACATAGTCGTAAAACTATCTTGGCGGTAACCAAGCTTTCCGGCGACAAGCGCAAACAGGTAAGATGGCTTAGGGAAGGGGTCTTCCCACTCAGCATAATGCCTGCCGCCGTCCATATCACCTTTGCCAACAGGGTTACCATTCGACAAAAGTACGGGGCAGCTTTTCTTGTCTGCTTCTATGCGGACATGGAATTTCGTTAGAACATCGGGGCGGTCAAGGAAGTATGTTATGCGGCGAAAACCTTCGGCTTCACACTGCGTACAATAAATCACAGATGATTTATAAAGCCCTTCAAGAGCAGTATTCTCCTCTGGCTTAATGCGAGTTTTAATCTCTAATCTGAAGCGATCGCCTTCAGGTGTTAATTCAAGTTTTTTATCAGTAAGAGCGTATTCTGTCTCGGCAAGAGCGTTGCCATCTAGGTTAATCGACAAAAGCTCGAGCTCTTCGCCATCTAATGACAGTGCATTTGTATGGTTGCCGTTTCGCGTAAAGGTCGTTTGCGCCGTGACATCGGTATACCCGTCAAATATCTCGAATAAAAGCAAAGTGCTTTCGATAAGAAAGTCTGGTGCTTTATAGTCTTTACGGTAAATCGGCTGGGGCTTTGGAGCGGCGGTCATGGCTATCCTCTTTGTTATCTTTGCGAATAAGATATGAGTCTAGCATGATTTGCGCCGCTGTCTATTCCTCGGCTTGCGCTTTTTCCTGTTGTATCGTTTTAAACAGCTCGGCAATAACAGGTTTGATATTGGTTTGCGCCACAGCAGAGATCACAAAAGTTTTGAGTCCGGTTTGTGTCTCAAAGTTTTTCCTTACATCTTCTGCAAGCTCTTCACCTAAAGCATCTGCTTTATTTAAAGCCACGATTTCCTGTTTGTCCATCATGCGAGGGTCATATGATTTAAGCTCTTGCCTGATTGTATGGTATGCAGCCACAGGGTCGTCCTGCGTCATATCAACGAGGTGCAATAGGACCGATGTGCGCTCAACATGGCCAAGGAATCGGTCGCCAAGACCATGCCCTTCGCTGGCACCTTCAATTAACCCGGGAATATCGGCAAGTACGAAGCTTGCGCCTTCATCCAGTTTAATGACGCCCAGATTTGGAGCCAGCGTTGTAAATGGGTAATCTGCGATCTTTGGCTTGGCGGCGGAAACGGCAGCCAGAAATGTTGACTTCCCTGCGTTAGGTAGACCTAGCAGGCCTGCATCGGCGATCAGTTTTAAGCGCAGCCATACAGCCATTTCTTGTCCGGGAAATCCAGGTGTGTTCTTACGGGGGGCTTGATTGGTCGAGGATTTGTAATGTGCGTTACCTTTACCGCCGTCACCACCTCTAAGAAGCTCAACCACTTGGCCTTCTTCTGTGATGTCGGCAAGGAGGGTCTCTTGATCTTCGGCAAGTATCTGCGTTCCCACAGGCACTTTGATTTGCAGTGGACTGCCATTCGCTCCTGTGCGGTTGGCTCCCTTGCCATGTTCTCCATTACCGGCTTTGTAATGTTGTTGGTAGCGAAAATCGATTAATGTGTTGAGGTCTTTGACGCCAATAAAAGAGACATCGCCACCTTTGCCACCATTGCCCCCATCAGGCCCACCATACTCGACAAACTTCTCACGACGGAAACTGACACAGCCCATGCCGCCTTTGCCGCTTTGTATATAGATTTTTGCTTGATCGAGAAATTTCATGACTAATTTTGTCCCTAATAAAAAAGGAGGGCAGATGCCCTCCTGGAAAACTTTATAGGCGTAAGTGGTTTATTCAGCCGCCTCAGCTTGTGTATCAACAACAGATACGAATGTCTTTCCGCCTGATTTTTTCACAAAGTTAACCTGACCCGGTTTTGTTGCGAAAATGGTGTGGTCTTTGCCAAGGCCAACATTAAAGCCCGGGTGAAATTTCGTGCCACGCTGGCGGATGATGATATTGCCGGGAACCACATATTCGCCACCAAAGCATTTTACGCCAAGGCGTTTACTTTCTGAATCGCGTCCGTTTTTGGAACTACCACCTGCTTTTTTATGTGCCATATCTTGCTCCTTTTTTAGATAGTATCAGCTATTACGCCGCTTTAATCTCAATAATTTGTACCAAAGTCTTGTGCTGTTTGTGGCCAAGTTTACGACGGTAATTTTGACGGCGTTTCTTCTTGAACACAATAACTTTATCGTCACGAGTTTGCTCGACAACTTTACCCTTAACGCTTGCGCCTGCAATCAATGGCGTTCCAAGAGTCGTGTTTTTGTCATCACCAATAAGCAAGACTTCATCAAAAGTAATTGTTGAACCGTCTTTACCTTCCAATTTTTCAACACGGATAACGTCGTCTTTTGCGACCTTGTACTGTTTTCCGCCTGTTTTAACAATTGCAAACATATCTTTCACGTCTTTTCGTTTAAGTTAAATTCTGTTGTTTTCTCTATGAAAGTGATGTCATACCCTTTGACACGAGGGGATGTCAAGAAAATCCTGTGCTGCCTTGCATAAAAAATACGCCCGCATTTTTTTATGCAGCTCTTGGCTTTGCCTGAAAATTCATTAGGATCGTTTTTCACGCTTGTGCGTTGTATTTGTGAAAGGATGACATGATGCGTTTGTTTTTAAAAGTTTTTACTGGAATATTCCTATTTGTGTTGCTGATATTTTCTGCTGCCGCCCTTTATGTCAGCACGCTGGACGCCAATCAATTCAAAGGACAGATCAAGACATATTTTGAGGAAGCAACTAATCGCGAATTATCGCTTGATGGCCCAATCAGCCTTTCGGTATTTCCAAGCCTGCACATATCTATTGCTGATGTTCGCGTTTCCAATCCCGCGCAATTTAAAGAAGAAACCTTCCTGAATATCGCAAGAGCCGAGATCGGTGTGGCTTTGTGGCCTTTATTGAGCAAAAAAGTAGATATATCCCACATCACTTTGGAATCACCGGAAATTAATATGATTGCACCAGCACAAGGTGAGCCGAACTGGGTGTTTACAACAGCAACATCAGGCAAGGCTGCGGGAAAAACAAGTGAAGCGCAGAGCAATACATCAAGCTCGGCAGGAGATGTGACGACACCTTTATCAGAGTTTAAGGCTGGCTCTATAAGAGTTGCAAACGGAGTTTTACGATTTAACGACATCAAATCAGGGCAGGCCATCACACTCGATAACTTACAATTCTCGTTAGACGGAATCAGTGCAAGCCAACATAAGCAAGGCGCTCTTTCTTTTGATTACAGTGACAAAAGTCAGACGCTTGAATTTGATTCACGCTTTGATGCCAGACTTGATATGACAACACCTCAGTTGAGTCTTAAAGATATGTTGGCGCAATATGACTACACAATGAACGTAAATGATATGAATTATAAAGGTCGCCTGAGCGGTAGTCTTGATTTAGACATATCACAAGAGCGTGTAAAATTAGGTGATCTATATATAGAAGTGAATGAACAGATCCTAAAAGGGCAGGGTTATGTTAGCGGCTTTGCCCAACCTAAAATAGGCCTATCACTCAATGGTGATATATTGACACTTGATAAGCTTATCCCTGTTGCACAGGCACAAGTAAAAGACGGGGAGCTAACATCGCGCTCAGATACGTCCAGACCATCCGGGGATGATGCTGTAACGCTGCCTGTTGAATTATTGCAGTCGCTCACTGTTGATGCGACCCTTGCGCTTAATGCTGTGCAAATAGATGCAATACGTGCTGAGAATGTTCAGGTGAACTTGCAAGGCAGCGACGGCATTCATAAGCTCGAGCCCGTTTCATTTAATATTTTTGGTGGCAACATTAAAACAGCAACAACTCTTGATGTTAGCTCATATATTCCACGCTATACCTTATCAGGTGAGGCTGTTGACCTTAAGTTAAGTGAGGCGATGGCCGCTTTGCTTGGTGATCGCTATGTCGAGGCTGTAATGAATGCCGATTACGATATCAGTACTGAAGGCAAGACAGTGTCTGCTCTTAAAAAACAACTGAACGGCACTTTGTCTTTTTCTGCTGGTGAAGGTGTTATTCAGAAGTGGCAGCTCTCAAGGCTCATCTATCAGGCCAAACAGTTTTTTGAAACTGGCTCTCTTGGCGCGGTGGCAAGCGAAGATTTTGAATTCACATCGGCCAATGCGTCTGCGAAAATTACACAAGGCGTTATCAAGAATCAGGATTTAAACATTCAGGCACCACGCATTGTCGTCGAAGGTAAGGGGCTTGTGAACCTGCCTAACAATAGTATCGACTACGTCGTGACGCCCAAATTGGATATATCATCCAATCCAGATGAGGAAAAGACACGCAGTATCGGTATTACGATCAAAGGTGATTTGTCTTCGCCGAAATATAACATCGACCTTGGCTCGGTTGTAAAAGACCGTGTTCAGGAAAAAAGCGATGAGGTCAAAGATAAGATTCGCTCTAAGATTGAAGAAAAGCTCGGTACAGAGGCCGGCAAGAGTTTGGAAAGGCTTCTACCATTCTAATTGATATTATCGCTGCGCAGATCGCTAAAAGCCTCTTTTTTGTCTGTTGGCGCTGCGCAGCGTTTATCTTGTGAGATATATATTTGTCCATTCTCAACAATAACAGTTAGGCTTTCAACGTCGCTTATGCTCACTTTTGGGCCATCAGTACGAATATAGCAATTACGGCTATTTGTTTGCTCAGCATTACCGATGATAACATTTTGCGCGTTGTCTTTATCCTGTTCCTGCCAAAGAGCGTTATAACTTCCTGCATCCAGCCAATCAAAGCCCGCTTTAATCATCAATGCATTGCGTGCGTTTTCCATCACGGCATGGTCAAAGGATATTGAGGGGATGGCGATATAAGGTTGAGGGTTGGTATAAATGAAGTTTTCATTTGTACCTGTTGCTGTGGCAAGGCTCTTATGAGCAAGCTTCATGGTTTCTGGAATATGTGTTATTAACATATCCAACAGCGTTGTTAGGTGACACAAATATATCCCTGAATTCCAGAAATAACATCCTGTGTCTATGAATGATTGCGCATGACTAAGGTCTGGTTTTTCAACGAAACGTGAAACCTCACAAGTATGAAGAATGTCAGGTGAGCTGTTTTTGACCTCAATATAGCCGTATTCCGTTGATGGATATGTTGCGTCAATACCGAAACAGGCAATCATTCCTTTGGGCAAAGTATTCGATGCACTGTCTATGGATTTATGAAACGCGGCTTGATTTTTAATGACATGGTCGCATGGGGTAATCAGAAGCAGTGGATCGCTATTTCCTTCTGTATGCAGGCTTTTAATGTAAGCAGCGGCAAGCGCTATGGCTGCGGCCGTGTTCTTGCTTTCGGGCTCGAGCAAGCAGGTGAGAGCGCGTATATTGTGTTCTGAGGCAATCCCCTTAAGCTGTGTTTGTAAAATTTCGTCATGCGTTTTGCTGGCTACGCATAGGGGAGAGTTGAACAAAGCGTCGCTCATTACCCTCAGACAGCTTTGCTGAAACAAAGAATGAGCGTGGTTCAAGATCGTGCCGAATTGCTTGGGATTATGACTGCTAGATAAAGGCCAAAGCCGTGCCCCGTTTCCGCCAGCGAGTAAGACAGGAATGATCTTTTGCCGCATTGTTTCTTCTTTTGTCTTTCCGTTCAGTCTCAGTCTTGTTTTGTAGCGCTCAAAAAGTAGTTCACTTTGAGGTCTTTTTTATTGAGCTTAAAGCTGTCTTTGAAAGGCTGATAGCATAAGCCTGTTACATCTTTCGCTTTAAAACCGTTTGTCCGCAATAGCCGCGCAATCTCACTTGGCTTTAGAAACTTTTGCCATGAATGTGTACCTTTTGGCACCCATCGCAAAAGGTGCTCGGCGGCTACAATCCCCAGAGCGAAAGACTCGGGTGTGCGGTTTAACGTTGAGAATATAACAAGTCCACCTGGTTTAACCAGTTTAGTGCAGTGTTCGACAAAGCTTTGGATGTCGGAGACGTGCTCGATAATTTCAAGGGCTAACACAACATCATATTGTGTGCCTTTTCCCAAAAGCTGTTCACTACTAAGCGGAAGGTATTCAATATCAAGACCGGATAGCTCAGCGTGTTCTATCGCAATATTGATGTTTTTGGCCGCAGCATCAATGCCTGTGACCTTACCGCCTAAACGCGACATAGCTTCGCAAACCAGACCGCCACCACAGCCTATGTCGAGTATGGATAGCTTTTCAAATGGCCGCTCCATATCCTGTTTGAGCCTGAAGTGAGATTCGATTTGTTGGCGTATATAGCGAATGCGCTCGGGATTAAGCTTATGCAGCGGTTTAAGCGGGCCATTCGGATCCCACCAATCTTGGGAGATCGCTTCAAAGAGTTCAATTTCTGCTTTATCAACGGTGTTCATAATGTAAAGATGAAGCGGTAATGATAAAAAGTAAAGATTAATCAAATGTCAGATCTAATCGTAGCAAAATTCGGTGGCACTTCCGTGGCGGATATTGATCGTATCCGTGCTTCCGCCGACAAGATTATTCGTGAGGCAGAAAGAGGCCATCAAATAGCTGTTGTCGTCTCTGCCATGGCCGGAGAGACGGATCGTCTGATTTCTCTGTGCAGTTCTTTTACCGCAGATAACGATAGCTTCGAAAAGGATTCTATTGTCGCCACCGGAGAGCAAGTCTCTGCCGGCCTTTTTGCGTTAGCATTAAAAGAACGTGGATTTCGAGGCCGTTCCTTTCAGGCTTGGCAAGCAGGGATTACAGGTGAGGGCCTGACTGGTCGAGCGCGCATCACGGACATGGATTCTGAACATATTAAGTCTTTAATGGCCGATAAGGTCATTCCCGTGTTCACGGGATTTCAGGCCAAAACCAAAGAGGGGCGAATGATTACTCTGGGACGCGGAGGATCGGATACGTCTGCCGTGGCTATCGCCGCAGGTTTACAAGCTGATCGCTGTGATATCTATACAGACGTAGACGGTGTCTATTCAGCAGACCCGAGAATTGTGCCCAATGCACGCAAGCACAAAGTCATGCCCTATGATGCAATGCTTGAAATGGCCTCGGTCGGAGCGAAAGTGTTACAGACGCGCTCTGTGATGCTCGCTATGAAGCGGGATGTACCGTTGCAAATACTCTCATCTATGGGTGAATATATCGGCTCTGATATGCCCGGTACAGTTTTAAGGAAAGAAAAGGATACGCATATGGAAGGCGAAGAAATATACGGTATTGCGCATAAGGTCGGCGAAGCCAAGGTTACACTTATTCAAGTCAAGGATCGCCCAGGAATTGCAGCGACTATTATGGATTGTCTGGCCGAAAGAGATATCCAGATTGATATGATTGTCCAGAATATGTCGATTGACGGTAGCGCAACAGACATGACATTTACACTACCTGAAAGCGATCTTGACGCAGCAATGGAAGCCTTTAAAGGCGCTAAGCTTGAAGGTTTTTCTTCAACTCAAATTAAGGTTGCTCATGGTATGGCGCGTGTATCCGTAATTGGTGTTGGAATGAATAGCCATACCCATGTCGGTCAAAAAATGTTTAGAACTCTTGCCGATCATGGCATCAACATTCATGCGATTACAAGCTCAGAGATCAAGATATCTGCTTTGGTAGATGAGGCACAGGTGCCACAAGCCGTAAAAGCGTTGCACGAAGCGTTTGAGCTGGAGGCTGAGTAAAAGCCTGATATGTCATCCGATGCCACGCCTAGCAGTGATTTTATCGAAGAAGACGCGCCGAGCGTTGGCCGCATCTTGCGTGAAAGCAGGGAGTATTACGGTTACGCATTGCGTGAAGTTGCTACACTCTTGAAAATCCGCGAAGCTTTTCTTGCAGCCCTTGAGGAAGACCGCCCCAAAGATTTGCCCGGCCCGGTCTATGCTATTGGCTTTGTACGGTCTTATGCCGAATTTCTTGGGCTTGATGGCGGGCAGGTTGTTGCCCTTTATAAAAAACAAGAAGGTGGTGTGCGCCTGCAGAAACTCGCTATGTCCGTCCCGATTATTGACAGCCAGAGCCCGGGCATTCGCAGCGTGACAATTTCTGTGATAGGGGTTTTATTACTGTTATGGATCGGGAGTTGGGATAGCTACAATAGTCTAAAAAACCGTGCTATAC
>CAXGMH010000014.1:0-33303 GCA_964010795.1 uncultured Alphaproteobacteria bacterium | reverse complement strand
TTGTTTTGTCGAACCAGATGAATAATTCCAGACTGCTGGATGTGCAAAATCAAATCACCGAAAATGGTTTGACGCGTATGAGTGAGATTTCTTCTATTCTTGAGGATTTCCAAAGGCTGGACGGCCAGTTCTATCGTTACCTGATTTACCAATCAACTGGACAGCTTGAAGACGGCGAAGCGAAAATGGCAGCCTTGAAAGAGGAGGCTATTGAAATCAACAAAGAGTTGGAGACATTGCTGGGTAAAGTGAGTGGCGAGAATGAAGGCTCTATGCTGCAGCTTAAAAGCGATTTTGAGGCTAATGTAATCGGCCTGAACAACGATGGCGTTTATGATGTGGCGATGCAGATGATGGCACTTGATGTTGGATTTGTTCTCAAAGGGATCGGTGGATATACGACTTTTTACGATGAATTTGTTACCGCGCTTGAAGATTTAAAAAGAGAAATTAATGCAAATGTGCAGGCGATGTCTGCACGCTCGGTCAAAGATATTCAAAGTTTTCAGACATATTCATTGTTTGTCTCTTTGGCGATCAGTTTGATTGCCGTGTTGTTCTCTTTGCTGGCGATTTTTGTCGTGGTGCGTTCTATTAAGGATATTTCTGAAACAACAACCTCGCTTGCCGATGGTAATCTGGATCAGGATCTGGATTCGCTTGAGCGTAAAGATGAGCTAGGCGCAATCGTCGTTGGCTTGAAACAATTCAAAGAAAACCAGATGCGTGTGAAACAGTTGACGGAAGAGCAGGAGACACTGAAAAAGCAACAAGAAGAGCAGCGTCGAAGAGAAATGCTGGAGATGGCTGAGAACTTTGATGCAAATGTCGGAAGCCTTATTAACTCTCTTACCACTGCATCCGAAGGTATGCAGATCACAGCCGAGAACATGAAGGAAATCGCTGATAAGACCGTTAATGCGAGTCAGAATGGCGCATCTTCTTCTGAATCAGCAAACAGCAATGTGAATGTTGTCGCAGATGCTATGGACAAAATGTCAGAGGCCTCAAATGAGATTACCTCACAAATTACATCTGCAAGAACGACATCGAACCAGGCTGCAGAAGATGCCAATAAAACAAGCGAGGCTGTTGGCCGCTTGAATAAGCTGGTTTCCAATATCGGTGAAGTTGTGACGGCAATTCAAGACATCGCCGAACAAACAAACCTTCTTGCACTGAACGCAACAATTGAGGCTGCACGCGCCGGAGAGGCTGGAAAGGGTTTCGCGGTTGTCGCTGATGAGGTGAAGAAACTAGCCAGTGAGACAGGTAAGAAAACAGAAGAGATTAGCGGTCGTATCAGTGAAATTCAGAATGCGACAACGAACTCTGTTCAAGCTATGGAGCGCATCATTAGCAATATTTCTAATATTGATGAATCAATCACTGGCGTATCCTCTGCTATTGAAGAGCAAAATGCAACGACAAGTGAAATCTTGCGTAGTGTCGAAGAAGCGTCTAAGAGCGTGAGCAGTGTTACTGAGATTATCAATCAAGTGAAAGCACAAGCTGAAGAGACGGGCGGATCGTCTGATAGCGTCTTTGAGGCGACAACAGAAGTGGCGCAGCTTTCTAATGATCTGAAACGTGCTGTCGATGAGTTCTTGAAAAAGATCAGGGACGACAACACTATGGATGATGCAATGAAGGGTGCGTTGGAAGAAAATCTGGCCGAACTTCAGGATCAACTCTCTAATCAAGATAAGGCATTAAACGAAGCGGCTGAATAGGTCGCTTCTTCAGCCCTTTATAAGTTTTTGCTGCAGGATAGTGATGCGCAAAAATACGCCTGCTTATGCAAAAAATATCTATTTATCGATTATATTCTTCCGAGGTTGAGCCGGCAGAGCCTTGCTCAATCGGGGCATAATCGCGCATATGGGATAGGAGGTCAAAGGTTGGCTGACCTGTTTTGTCCAGTCCGTAAAGAGATTGATAGGCAACGATGGCGTCACGTGTGCGAGGGCCGTACACACCGTCCTGAGGGCCGGGATAAAGCGCAATTCCGCGTAGATGTGTTTGCACATCCTTGACCAGCTGTAGCCACCTTTGTTCGGGCTGGGCTTCTTGTGAGGGCTGTGTGGATGTTGCGTTATCTTTGCTGAGGCCGGACTTGTCCTGAGCGTTGAGTGGAGAGACATCGATCGCGCCGGCGTTGCTTTCCTCCACATTGCCCATGTCATTTGTGACAAGTCTTTCGACACGTTTTCTGCGTTCGGCGAAGTCCTTGGCAAATGCACGTTCAAAGCGTGTCTTTATCGCTTGAATATCGGCTGCGCGAAGTCCGTCTTCGCTGCGCAAAGTCTCCAGAGCCGCTTGAGCGCTGGCGTTGCCGAGCTGTGCGGCATAGGCGTACCAGAAGATAGCTTCTTCTTTGCGTGCTGATCCGACGAGACCATTTTCTAGTATGAGGCCGAGGTTATAGGCGGCCTCGGGCACGTCGGCCATGGCGCTTTTGCGGAAATGCTCAACGGCCATCTCGGGGTCATAGGGGGTTCCAATGCCCTCAATATAGGCGATGCCGAGATTGTATTGCGCTTCTGGATGGCCGAGCCCTGCGGATTGCGCATACCAAAAGACAGCTTGATCTATATTTTGCTCAACGCCTAGGCCTTGATGGTACAACACACCAAGATTATAGCGCGCATTGGCGATGCCTTGAGTGCCTGCTTTGTAGAACCAATAGGCCGCACGTTCAAAGTCCTGGGGGACATTCTCCTGCCCTGCGCTGTAAAGTGCGGCAAGGTCGTGTTGCGCCTCGGCGTCGCCTTCGAAGGCCTGTTTTTCCAGCGCAGACATCGTGCTGTTCAATCTACGGTCACGCCCGATATCTTTGGTAAAAAGAGGTTCTTTATATTCGCGGGCATCAAAAAATATATCCGTGATAGTGTCAGTGCCTGCGGCAGGGCTGAGGTTGTTTGCTGTTTGCTCATCGGCGGCTTCAAATTGTGCTGTCTGCGTTTGTGCCAGTGTCCGACCGGGCATATCATAATTTGTTTTCCAAATACCGAAGCCGATCATCCCGATCATTCCGGCTACGATAAAGCCTGAAACGGCGCGACGTGTTGCTTCGCGATCCCAAAAGGGTGTTGGTGCTGCGTATTGGTCATTGGCAGAGTGCAGTCCTGTAATCAAAGGAAAAGAAGAGGTCGAAGTGCGCTGGTCGGTGATCGCCTTGGGCGTGATGTCAGCGTTTGTTTTATCATTGCCGATAAGCATTTGGAGCTGGTGAATGAGTGTGTCCTGCGCATCTTGTGCCAGTGTTTCTACGCGGTCAATACGTCGAGACAGGCGCTGGTATTTAGATCCCATTGTTTCCATTTTTCGCATCAGGGCAATTTGGCGTTGTTCCGATAGACTCAATTCTTCTTCTATACGCGCTTGCCTCAAAGCATTGCTTTCAAGCTCGCGGCGCATCTCACGCTGTATCTGAAGGCTCTCATTTAATGCGTTTCGCAGGTTCTCATTCGCACCTGCGCTCATGGATTGTTTTTCAGCCTCAAGTTTGTCCAGCTTTTCATTCAAGCTTTGCGATGCTTTTTCTTGAGCGTGGAACTTTTGGATGAGGTCGGAATATTCATGCTCGATCTCGACCAGTCTTGCATGGGCTTTGCGTGCTAAAGCGCTATCCTGATTTTCGCTTTGCTCAATCTTTTGGACAGAGCCCAAGGCATCCCGCAAAGAGTCACGCTCTTTTTCGATAGAGACGAGGCGCTCGGCAATCTTATCAAGCGCCATCAGGATCTGTGTCTGTTTGTCCAGCTTGGCCATAGCAATAACTTATATAGTGAATAGGATCTTTAAAGCACAGATTTTATCATTATGCAAAGAGCTTTTAAGCTCTGCAGGGCTTTTGCTGTGCATAGCTTGTCAGGCGCGGAATTTAGAGCAAGGAAAGGGAACTCATTTCCCTCCTTTTTGTTAGTTTACATGAACAACGAAAGAAACGGCAAGACGGGATAAGAAAGTATGAATAACACTAAAGATGATATTAAGAACGGAAGGGTGATTATACCCTATAGCCGAAGTATAATTTCTCTTGTTGCCGCGCATTCTCTTGGCCGCAAAGGTATCGATGTGATCGGCTGTGACAGTGTTGATTTTACTGTTGTTTCCTTTTCCAAATATGCAAGCGATCATTTCTTGTATACCGACCCGAAAGAGGATGAAGAGGCATTCATTCAGAACATGATTGAAAAGGTCAAAAAATATAAGCCGAAAGATGAGCGTCCTTATGTGTTAATGCCGATTTTCGATGACATTCAAATTATTGCACGCCATCGTCACCGCTTTCCTGATTATATAAAGATCGCAGTGCCTAAGGCAGAGGCGATTGATGCGCTTTATCCGAAAGACAGTTTTGCTCAAACAGTTGAAAAAATCGGCGTAGAAGCGCCCAAAACTTGGCAGCCTAAAAATAGGGACGATGTTGAAGACTTGTCCAAAGAGTTTGAGTATCCGGCACTTATCAAGCCTTATGACCAGGTTGGTGGGCGCGGGATCCATAAGGCAAATAATACGGAAGAGCTGCTCCGGCTCTGGGATGAAAATTGTGAAAAATACGATCAAAAATCATTGATACAAGAGGTCGTGGACGGTGAGGATTATTGTCTGACCGCTCTTTATGATAACGGTGTACGAAAGGCCAGTATGGCCTATAAGAATATCCATCGCTTCCCCCTTGAATCCGGTGCGGGAGCTATGCGTGAGACGATAGATGACAGCCCGTTCACAAAGGCTGCGGACAAGCTTATGGCTGAATTAAAATGGAACGGCGTAGCCGAATTTGATTTTATGTGGGATGAAAGCCCCGAGACCGATCCATCAATGATTGAAGTGAATACACGCTTTTGGGGCGGTTTATATCAATCGGTGGAATCAGGTATCGACTTTCCTTGGCTGTTATATCAGCTGACTGTATGCGGAGAGGTTGAAAAAGCAGCTGAGCCGAAGATAGGCACACGGACTAAATTGCCAGGACTATGGGTGTTCTCGGCAATCAACGAGATCATGGAAAGTGATGAAGAGCTTCGTAGAAGCATTGACGATAAGGGCGAGGCCGCGATCACGGCCTTCAAGGATGGCAAAATGATTGAGGCCTGTGCGCAAGGTTTTGACGCGATGAGCGATTACCTCAAGGATAAGCTGGACTTTAAGGCTAAGGGGCGCAAGCTTAGGGTTGTTCTAGAGCAGTCGAAAAGCGCCTCTACAGAACTTTTGGATGGTGATGACCCAACTTCCGCTTTTGGTGTTTTATTTGTCTTTGGCTCGCTTTTGCGCCATGGAAAGTTGCCTGAAGAGCTTAAATTTTAACCCGTTTTAGATTTTCACAGGAGGGCTAATGCGTCCTGTTATAGGAATCACAACTCCCAATCAGAAATTTAACAGCGCTTATTTATCTATCAAGTTGGCTGTATGGCTATGTGGTGGCAGGCCGGTGCCGCTTAAGAGAATGCAAACTCTTGATGATCTTCATATTGACGGATTACTTGTCGGGGGCGGTACCGATGTCTTTCCTCAGCTTTTCAAGGGGCAGCCAAAAGCGAATTACACCTATGACCATAAACGGGATGAGTTGGAAATCGCATGGCTGAAACGCGCCGAAAATGACGGGATACCTGTGTTGGCTATTTGCCGCGGAGCGCAAATGATGAATGTGATGAACGGTGGTGAATTGCATATGAATGTCAGTGAGAGTTATGAAGATGCTGTCTATCCTAAAGGCTTGATGCGTTACCTGTTTTTCAGACGCTGGATCAATATTTCCGAGCATTCGCTCCTCAGGCGAGTGATGGGGGCTCAACGTGTTCGGGTAAACTCCATGCATTCTCAATCCATAAGTAATCTTGGGCGCAACCTTAAAATTGTCGCGCAAGAGGATAATGGCGTTGTGCAAGCGATTGAGCGTCCCGATCATCCGTTTTATATCGGTGTGCAATTCCATCCGGAATTTATGATCTATCGGTCTTATATGTGGCGCCTTTTTCGAGACTTTATCAAAGCCGCCATGCAGTAAGGTTGCGTTTTAGCTTTGTGCATTGATGGAGCGCTTTTCCCTTGATCGGTGTGTCTAGTGTTTTGTACTCTGGTACGAAATAGGAATTTGCGAGGGAGAGATAGTTTGCGCATTGTATGTTTAGGAGACTCAATCACGGAAGGGATCTGTGATGAAGAGGCTAAAGGCGGTTGGGCAGGACGGCTTGCCTGCAAGATTGTATCTGGGGTGAGTCCCGCTGATATGACGCTGCATAATCTCGGTATTGCCGGTCATACATCCCTCCAGGTTGAAGGCAGATTTTTTAGCGAAGCTTTGCCGCGCAATGCACAGATCACCTTTATCGCGGCCGGAGCCAATGATGTGGCGCGCCGTCTCTGGCCGCATGATACAGGGCCAAAGATCAGCCTTAATTTTGCTAAAGAAATATGGACAAATATTACTGCCGAGGCAGCCAAGAATAAGGATTGTCATTATATATTCATTTCTCCGCTGCCCGTAGATGAGGAGAAATTGCCGATTATCTATATGCCTGTTGATGAGAAGGATAAAGGAAATGACCTTAAGAACGCGGATATAAAGGCCTATATCCAGATGCAGCAACAGGTTGTAGAAGGAGCAGGGTTAAGCTATTTCAACCTGTATGAGCAGATCGAAAACGATGATGCGCTTTACCGCCAATATCTTGAGAACTTGCCCGACGGATTACATCCGAATGCCAAAGGCTATGATATTTTATGCGATTTGATTTATGATAAGTTGATGGCTTTACCCCATATTAAGGCGTCGTTTCAAAGCGTTTAGATGCGATGTCACAAATTTAGATGTTTGGGCGTAGGGCGTTTTTCTAAACGCATCTACAGCATTGTTGAAGTCAGATTGGGCGCTTAAAATACGGTCTTTGCGCTCATCATGGGCGAAGGGGTCTTGTGCTGTTTTAAGGCTTGAGCAGATGTAATCTTGCGCTGTTGGGGCCTTTACAAGGTGCTTGGATGCGTCATGTAAGATTTCTGCTGTGGCGGTTGACGGATAGGTCGCCATATCATCTGCTACACGTAAGGTATTGGTGTAAAGCCTGAGATCATGGGACTCAAAATCAAGTTTGTGGTCGACTTTGACCGTTTCTACACCGCTTGCGAAGCGTGACTTACCAATACGGCAGATATAATCTTCACCGATCAGGTCGCAGATATATCCTGTTTTGTGGTTACCGATTGCTTGATAGGCTTGTCCCTCTTTGAGCCTTAAAGGTCTGACAAGATCATCCGAGAGGCAGTCCTGCATGATCTTATCATTATGTTTGTAAAAGAAGAGTTGTGAGAACAGGCTTTCTGCATTATCCAGATCCAATCTTTCTGCACCAAAGCGGTTTCCCTGACTGTCATGGATGTGGGCAACGGGGCCAATATTAAGGGCTCGTAGCTCAGAGAATGCACCGATCACGTCCGGGACTTCGTCGAGGCCGCTTTCTTGAATAAAGGATGTGCATAATCTCTCGATTTGTTGGACAAGACTTGTGCCATATGAATAGCCAATAATACGGATCGAGGATAGGTGTTCCTTGAGATCCTTTGATGCCGCAACAGGTTGTGAAAGCAGTTTTTGCTTTAATTCTTGTGGCAGGATCAGTCTTTCAAAAAGGTAATGTGCCTCTTGTGTGATAGCGCCTTCTTGGACAAAGCTGTACATATGCCCTGCTGTTTCTCCGACATCATCTTTAGAGCGGTGGCATGAAAAGATAGAAGTTTGAGTGTCGATTGATCCTGTGAGTTCGGTTAAAATTGAACTGAGCCCATACCCAAAACCACGACCATTAAAGTGTAATAAGCCGCCAAGAAAAAGAACTTTGACGCCTTTGCTTTGTGTGAAATCCTGTTCGGCGCAATCCGTAAACTTGCCGTCATTGATAACCTTAAAATTCAGCATAAACACTCCCTACTCTTTTTTTTAGGAAGTTTTATATGGAAAATAATTGTTTGTCAATAATTAAAGGTTATCCGGCTGCGCGGGATGCCTTCTTGCGCTCATGTGGGCAAAGGTGGAATTTACGCAAACGCAGTGACACCGGCGTTACTTCCAACAGCTCATCATCGTTGATATAGGCCATCATGTCTTCAAGGCTCATACGGCGCGGCGGCGTAAGTGTTACCGCGTCATCCGTTCCTGAAGCGCGAACGTTGGTGAGTTTTTTACCTTTCAAGATGTTGACTTCCAAATCATTGTCGCGGTTATGCTCGCCAATAATCATGCCCTCATAAACAGGGGTTTGAGGATCAATGAACATAGCGCCACGGTCTTGCAGGTTAAAGATCGCATAAGCTACGGCTGTACCGGTATCATTAGAAATGAGCGCACCGTTACGGCGCTGTTCAATATCACCTTTATAGGGGGTGTAGCTGTGGAACAGACGGTTCATAACGCCTGTGCCGCGTGTTTGCGTCAGGAATCGGCTTTGATAACCGATCAGACCACGTGAAGGTGCGTGGAAAGTCAGGCGGGTTTTGCCTGCACCTGATGCGCGCATATCAATCATTTCAGCTTTGCGCTTGTTCATGGAGTCGATAACCGTTGAAGAAAATTCTTCATCGACATCAATGATAACTTCTTCAATCGGCTCCAGTTTTTCACCGTTTTCATGTTTGTAGACAACTTTCGGGCGAGAGACTGTCATCTCGAAACCCTCGCGGCGCATAGTCTCGATCAAAACACCAAGTTGAAGTTCTCCACGTCCGCCGATCTCAAAGCTATCTTTGTTCTCGCTTTCGGCATAGGTGATTGCGACATTTGTCTCGGCCTCGGCCAGAAGGCGGTCACGTAGCATGGTCGAAGTAACCTTGCTGCCTTCTCGTCCGGCAAAAGGAGAATCGTTGACCGAAATTGTGACCGACATTGTCGGTGGGTCAATCGGTGTGGAGGCCAGAGGTGTATCAACTGAAGGGTCGCAAATTGTGTCCGACACAGATGTCTTGGTAAGCCCGGCAATACAGATAATGTCGCCAGCCTTGACCTCATTTACAGGAACGCGGTCTTTTCCTTCAAACATCATCAGTTTGGTGAGGCGTCCGGCTTCGACACGAGCGCCCTCGAGGTTAATGGCCTTAACCGCATCATTGACCTTCGCCGCACCTTTCAGCACGCGGCCGGTCAAGCAGCGACCTAAGAACGGGTCGGAATCAAGAAGTGTTGCCAGCATAGCGAATTTCTCAGTTGCATCGAATTTCGGTGCAGGGACATGGCGCATGATAAGCTCCATGAGCGGGGCAAGGTTTTCGCGCGGATGGTCAAGTTCCTCAACACACCAGCCGTCACGGCCGGAAGCATACATGATCGGGAAGTCGAGCTGTTCATCATTCGCATCCAAAGAAACAAAGAGGTCAAAGACTTCATCGACGACTTCGTCAGGGCGACCATCGGGGCGGTCAATTTTGTTGATAACGACAATCGGACGAAGACCTTGCGCAAGTGCTTTGCCAAGAACGAATTTTGTCTGAGGCATCGGCCCTTCGGCCGCATCAGTAAGCAAAATAACACCATCTGCCATATGCAGGACGCGCTCAACTTCACCACCGAAATCAGCGTGACCGGGTGTGTCTATAATGTTGATGCGTGTATCACCCCATTGAATGGAGGTTGGCTTGGCAAGAATTGTAATGCCACGCTCTTTTTCCAGATCGTTGCTATCCATCAAACGCTCGGCAACTTGCTGGTTGTCACGGAACATTCCGCTCTGGCGCAGCATAGAGTCAATTAATGTTGTTTTGCCATGGTCAACGTGGGCGATAATGGCGATATTGCGTAAATTTCTGTCAGTCATTTTTATCTTTCACTTAAATTGTTGCCACACACATAACGTTCTTGACGACAAAAGGGAAGAAAAAAGCGTGATTGTAGGAGGCTTATACTTTCTTTTTTCGTCGAATTCGATATTCTTTAAAAAACGTCAGGATACTTTTTCATGCAAAATATTTTCCGCTCAACTGCACTTTCTCTTTTATTTTCAACGGCGCTTTCTTCTGTTGCGTTCGCGCAGGTCGGTACAACCATTGATGGTTCACAGGCGACGGTAACAATTAATAATGCCAGCGGGACAGGCAATAACGCTGGTGTTTTGTTCAACACAAATGATACGCCGGTCGATGTTACGATTACTGGAACGGTTACGGGTGGTGGCGATGAGTCCGGGATTGATCTAGTCACAAATGAAGATAACAATGTGACATTGACGATTGATACGGGAGCAGTTGTGAATGGCGGAGCTGTCAGCCCTGGCACGTCGGGTTTGTTACAAAACGGTATTTTGGGATATGGCAATGACAACCTAACCTTAACCATCGACGGTACTGTCAATGGTGGTGACGGCCTGAATGGTGCAGATGATGTAAGCTCGCCTGGATATGGTTCCGATGGGGGTAACGGTGTTTATTTCCTGAGTGGAGTAGGAGGTAATTTCGTCGTTAACGGCACTATAAATGCGGGCAATGGTGGTGATGGCGGGGCTTATACTGGTGTAAGTGGCGCTGGCCGCTCAGGTGGTGTGGGTGGGTATGCCCTGACTGTTGGCAATACAGGTGCAAATGTCACAATCGGTGATGGCGCAAGCTTGACCGGTGGTGATACGGGGCGATCCGGCGCTGGTGCGGGGCCGGGGGCAAGCGATATCTATACGGCATCTTACGCAGGTGTCGGTTTGGCTATTGCCGGTGATAATATAACGGTGGATATAGGCAACGCTCAGATTTATGGTGGTAACAGAACGGATACAGATAATGATAGCCGCACCTATGGAGGTGACGGCGTTTACATTGTAAGCGAAGGCACAGATATAACCTTGAACGACGGCGTTATCTCTGCGGGTAGTGGTGCTGATGCCGCAAGTGCTTCGCATATTGCAGGTTCTGGTGGTGTTGGCTTGCAAGTGGTCGGCGGCGGTAACACCACACTGACTTTGACCGGGAATGCCCGCCTTTATGGAGGAGATGCAGGGGCATCTTTATCTGCTGATAATATGCCGAATGGCGGATATGCGATACTCAATGGAGTCGGTGGGTTTACCTTGAATGTCGGGCAAAATGCGGTTGTTCAAGCCGGGGCGAATTCAACGTTTGGCGGAGACACGCTGAATGGGTCTGAGGCAATATTCCAGTTCGGAAACGGCTCTATGACCATTGTGAATGAAGGAGAGATCAGCAACAGTGTGAGCACGGCAGGAGAAGTCGGCTACGGAGATGTTATTCAGCTTGAAAACGGTTCTGGCCATTCTATTACAAATAGTGGTGAGATTATCAGTCGAAGCCTTGGCGGTTCCGCCATAGAAATTGCGTCCGACACAGCATTGATTGATAATTTGAGCGGTGGTTCTATCATCCATTCAGTCTCTCAGGCGGGCTCTTTGATTTTACTGCGCGACAATAATGTAACCGTTGATACGTTGAGAAATGCCGGTTTGCTTAGTGGTGCGGACGCCATAGGTGTTGATGTCGGAGCATCAGATACGATTACAACATTTATCAATAGCGGAACAATCCATTCAACAGCCGGATCAAATCCAAGTACAGCCAATGCGGCTGTGAGGGTGCAAGGCGCAATCGGCAGCTTCACAAATTCGAATGTTATTGCCAGCGACCGCGGTCCTGCGGTGCTTTTGGATGGCGGCACGATTACAACGTTGAATAATACCAATACATTAGCGGGCGGTTCTTCAAATGCCAGTAACGGGGTTGTTTTCCTTGATGATGGCGGTGCTATAACTAGCTTCACACATAGCGGGACAATAGTAACGGGTGGCTCGGCTGCTCAGTCGGGCATAGAATTTAGTGATGACGCAGGTTTTATCACAACGCTTACAAATAGTGGTGTGATAGCGAATGGTGACGGATATTCTATCGACAACCGAAATGCGGCCGGCACAGGTGGTATCTTGAACTATATTCAAAATGAGGGCGCGACAGTTACAGGCACTATCGAGCAAACGGCCGATCATGCTTATTCTGTGACGATCAATGGCGGGACGGCGCAAGATATCAATCTGGATTCACGAACAGGAAATACCTTTATCATGAATGGCGGACAGGTGGATGACATCAACCTGTCTTTGGGGAACGGCTCTGCAACAAATACTATTACCTTAACAGGCGGGACAATAGGTAGCCTGACGTCTAACACATTTGTGGCCATGGAGACGATCACCGTCAATAACACAGATGATGTTAATATTGGCCAAGGTAAGGCGTTTGCGACCCTTGGTGTATCACAGCTTATTGATAAGCAAGGTAGTGGTGCTTTGCGTTTTTATTCGGATATTAATGACATAGCTGGTGGCACAACGCTGCGTGTTGGTGAGGGTTCGGTCGTTTTTGAAAATGATCTGACTTTGGACGGTAATATTGATGCCAATGCCGGTGTTGTAAGTTTGTCTAATAATATTTTAACGGTAGAGCACGGTCTGGATTTTGCAGATGGGGCTGTGCTTGAAACACTCATCAATTCAACTGTTGATTATGGCCAGTTGGTGGGCTCTTCGAGCAACCCTGTGACGGCGACTTTGAATGACGGTGCTGTTATCCGTGTAGCTTCAGGGAGCACGGTTTCAGAGTCTGAAAGCTTTACGGTGATTGATAATGATAATTTCGCAGGAAGCGCACTTAACCTCGATCTGTCTACGCTCGTTATCGAAGATGACCTGGGACGTATGGTGTTCACGCCGACGCAAATCGGAAACACGCTGGTTTTGACGGCCTCTCAGGGCACAACGGGTTTGACATCGGAAGAGCAGGCAGTCGATGCTCAGCTTGATGCAGCCTTTGCAGGGGACACGGATCTAACGAACGCTTTGGACGGAATTAGCAATAGCGATTTCCAAACAGCCTTGAATACTGTGACACCGGATAAGTCGGGAGGGGATAAGATGGGATCTTATCTGATCTATCAGGGGATATCTGATCTGGTGCTATCGCAAACGGGCGAAGTGTCAGGCGTTTCTGCGGGGGAAGGTCACGTATCTTACGCGCAAAAGCGCAAGCCAAGAGCGTGGATCGAAGCTTTCGGTCAAATTGCGGATCAGGATGACAAGGACGGACGCAACGGCTATTCCGCAACTACTGGCGGTCTGGCTGCCGGTATGGATATGATGGTCGATGACTTTCTCGGAGACGAGACGCGTATCGGTTTGTCTTACGGCTATGGAAGTGGTGAGATTGATGTCAATAATGCGCAAGACGAAAGTGATATCGCGACACATCAACTGATTGCCTATGGTCAAACAAAGATGGGGGGGCTGACATATGATCTACAGCTCGGCTATGGTTATAACAACTATGAAACCAGCCGTAATGTGGTTGTCGGCGCTGTTGGGCGTCAGGCGCGTGCTGACTTTGACGGTCATCAATTCACCGCTCGGCTGGATGTATCAAAGTCCAGAATGCTTGATCGTGGCATTGAGCTGACACCGACAATCGGTGCTGAAATTTATCACCTTGAAACAGATGGCTATAGTGAAAGAGGCGCAGGTAATGCGAACCTCAATGTAGAGGATCAGGATTATACACGTGTTACAGCTCATATCGGTGCCAAGGCAGAGAATGACTTTACGCTGGAAAATGGTACAGTCCTTACCCCGAGTGTTAAGCTTGGCTATTCTTATGATGTCATGGATGACGATCTGGCAACCACTGCGCAGTTCTCAGGCGGCGGTGGAAGCTTTACGACAACTGGAATTGAGATGGATCGTTCCAGCCTCAAATTCGGTGCAGGCTTGAGTGTTATGAAGACGCAAAGTGTTGAGCTTTCGGTCAATTATGATGCCGATATTCGTGACAGCTACACCGCGCACAACGGTAAGCTTAATCTACGTTACTCGTTTTAATAGGCAGCGTTTATTAATCTTTGATGGTGCTTAAAGGCCCACCCATGGCTTCATAAAGACTTATGCGCAGGATGATGAGCTCGCGTTTGGCGTTGATAATATCGCGCTCGACGCGGCGTAGTTCTTTGAGTGCGCTTATGACATCAAGATATTCTCCGACCCCTTCCAGGTAACGCGTTTCCGTCTCGTCAACGGTCTGGGATAGGAGCTGCTCGCGTGCTGTAAGTTGACGAAGAAATTCTCTTTGTTTGTCTTCACGGATAAGCGCGGCTTCGACATCTTCTACGGCTTCTAAGAAGTTCTGTGTGTATATAGCTAGTTCTTCACGGTATAGGGACTGGTTGCGCTCGACCTCGGCTTTTCTGGCGCCCCAATCAAGAAGGGGTTGAATGAAGCGCGTGGCAAGAAAGGATGCGGGGCCGGTGTATCCGGCGCCATCCTCAAATAAAAATCCCGCAGACAAGTTGAGTTGTGGCAAGCGGTTGGCAATTGCCTCGGCAATCTCGGCATCTGCGGCGATCAGTCTTGCGTATTGTGCGCGAAGGTCTGGACGGTTGATAAGCAGGGCGACAGGTAAGCCCGGATGCGGCGTAGGTGTCTCAAGTTTCAGGTTTGATAATAGCGGCGTCCTTGGCTGTCCATCCGGTGCGGTGCCGAGCAATACATCCAGCCTGTTTTCAAAAACTGCCAAGTCAGCCTGTGCAAGGGGTAGAGCTGTTTGTGCCTCGGCGATTCGGGCGCGCTGTTGTAACACTTCGACAGAAGAGTTGAGGCCGTTCTCTAGTCTTAATTCTAAAATTTCTAACAAATCTTCATCAAGCCTGATTTGTTGTTTCAAGAGTGCAATCTGCTCTTTTGCGGTGACGGCATCGAAATAACTGCGCGCGATCTCTGCTGTGATGAAAAGACGCAAAGCCTGTAAATCTTCGTAGGCGGCAACTGCGCGGTAACGGTCTGCTTCAAGAGCAGCACCGATACGGTTGAAAACATCGATATTCCAGCTTAGGTCGGCACTTGCCGATGCGGTTGCGCGTTGTTGCTGTGATCCTTCCCACACCTGTCGCGAGTTGCCCGTGATGTCTATTAGGGGAAGAGCCTGAGATCGTGTTTGCGGTAGAATAGCGAGAGCTTGCTCTAAATTTGCGTAAGCGGCTTCAATGGACTGGTTGTTGGTAAGTGCGGTCTCAATGAGTTCCGAAAGCGCAGGACGCTTTAGATTTTCCCACCACGCCACGGTTTCATCAAGCTGTTCCGTGCTGTATGGCAGGCTATGATACATATCGTCAGCAGATGCGTTTGTGTGCACTGCCTTTTGGATCGTATAAGGAGAGCATGATGTTATGCTACAACATAGAGAGATGAAAAAGAATGTTTTACGGTGCAAGGTTTTTTTAACTATTTTACTGTTTGTATGAATGCATTATATAATTCTAAACTAGATTAAATATCAAACTCAGCAAGGAAAATTATGCAGAGATCGCAACATTATTTCAGATTATCCTCTCAGGAAGAAGAGGCTTTGAAAAGATTATTGCCACAGTTGAATGTACGGCAGGTCATTGACTTGTTTTATGACCGCTTTACGAAAGACTCTGTTTTTTCGACCTTTTTCGAAGGTGTCGATATTGAAGACCTTAAGCAACGTCAGGTTAAACATTGGGAAAAACTATTGGCGCCCGCAACGCGTTTAAAGGCGTTGGATAATGCCGCCCATGTTGGTAAGATTCATGAAAGATTGGGCGTGAATCCTGATTATTATCTCTCTGGTTATGCTCTGGTTCTAGAAGAGTTGCTCTTCCAAACCATGCAGGGATACAAGTTTTTCGATAAGCCGGCTAATCGTAAGGCGGGTATCGCGGCTTTGGTAAAGACGTTTATGTGTGATATTTCGGCATCTTTGTCGGCTTATGTTGAGAAAAGTGGCCAGACAGCTGTAACAGGCTCTATGAATGATTCGGTCGGAAAGGTTGTGGATCGGGCTGTTGATTCTTCTATGGCGATGGGGAATTTGTTTGTTGATAGTTTAAGAAATGTTCAGATCGCAACGCAGGTAGATGAGCGTATCGGTTCTATCTCGGCCGCGATTGAGCAGATGACGGCAACGGTTGGCACGATTACTGAAAATAGCGCCAATGCGCAGGATTATGCGGAAAAAACGATGCAAGCGGCTCGAGAGGGCGTGTCGATTTCGGAACAGGCTGGGCAGACTATGGGCGGCATTGCCAGATCAGTCTCACAAACCAGCGATAAAGCTACCCAGCTGGCTGACTCGTCCAAACAGATGGAGGGAATTATCTCTCAAATTAAGGACATTGCAGAGCAGACCAATCTGTTGGCACTTAATGCTACGATTGAGGCTGCCCGAGCGGGGGAGGCTGGTAAGGGCTTTGCTGTTGTGGCGAATGAGGTGAAGTCACTGGCTAACCAGACGAGCCAGTCAACACAGGAAATCTCAGGCATAATTGAAAATTTTGTGAGCTCTATCCAGGAGATTGTCAGCTCAATGGAGGAGGTTATGGGCTCTGTTGAAGCGGGACAGAAAGTGACGTCCGAGATGAAAGGCCGCGTTGAGGATATTTCTGAGCACGCTCAACAGGTCAGTATATTGATGGGAGAGATTAATAATGCAATTTCTGAACAAAGCTCTGCGAGTCAGGAAATATCTGTTGCCAGCTCCGAGATTTTACAAAGCTCCCGAGAAAATAGAGCGATCAGTGAGAATAATGCCTCTCTAAGCCGTAGTTCGAGCCAGAAAGTAAGTGAGCTGATTGATACATTAGCCGGTCTGGTAGAGCAAGATAGCCGCATCGTTATAAAGTTGGCGAAATCAGATCACATTACATGGAAGCGCAAGCTTTCTGATATGGTTTTGGGGGAGGCAGGGCTATCCGATGATGAGTTAAAAGACCATACCCAGTGCCGCTTAGGTAAGTGGTATTATGATGTTGGGATGAAAAACTTTCAATCATCTGAAACCTTTAAGGCAATGGAAGCTCCACATAAGAAAGTTCATGCTTTGGGTAAAGAAATTGCGATGCTGGTAAGGCAAGGAAACACTGAAAAAGCTTATAAAGCGTTTGGCGAGCTTGAAAGCCAGTCCGAGCAAGTCGTTGCTTATCTAACTGAGCTTGAAAGAGAGCTGGAAGAGTAAAAGGCCTAGCCTAGTGAGTTGAGTACATTTTGCAGTTGACTTTCCAGATCGCTTGCAACCATGTATGGACCTGCTTTTATAGAGGCTTCTCCGTGTAACCAGACGGCTGCGCAAGCGGCCTCAAAAGCGGGTACAGATACTGCGAGCAATCCTGTTAATATTCCTGCCAGCACGTCGCCCGTTCCCGCTGTGGCAAGCCATGGTGAGCTATGACGATTGATAATTGGTGTTCTTTCAGGAGAGGCTATGATCGTCTCCGCTCCTTTCAAAACAATAATACAGCCAAGTTTTTTTGCAGCTTTATCCGCCATTTCTTCCGGTGTTCCCTCGACTTCGGGGAAGCAGCGTTTGAACTCGCCCATATGTGGTGTCAGAACGTAATGTGGTGGTAAGTTGGGAGGCAGGTTTTGAAGCGCGTCTGCGTCAAAAACAGTTGAAATTTTTGACTGTGTCTCCGGCTTTATGTGTGTGCCGCCTGGTCCAAATAGCTGTGCGGAAACAGTGTTTTTGTTGAATGTTTCGCTTTCTTCTCTGACGATAATGTGGGCTGGTAAACTAGCTCGATACGTGTCGGCGCATTGAGGCGGTGATATAACGCTCACAAGTCCGCAGCCTGTTCTGGCGCAGGCTGTTGCAGCCAAGCGAGTGGCTCCGGTTAGTTTTGGAGCCGCATAAATAAGGGCATGGCCATAATCATATTTGTGATGATTGCCATCCTTAAACGGCAATAGATGGTGCCAAAGCTCTACGGTGTTATTTTGAGGCAATGTCATTCCTTTAAAATAGCGGCATTTATGGGGGTGTTTCAATGGTTGTTAAGACATTTATTGGCACAGGGATGGCTCTACTCTGGTCTAACTATGGAATTGAGCGTATAAAAAATGAAAAGCAGGAGGTTTTCTTGTCTGAACAGAAAAGCAAAAAGCATACGATCTCGCTTGTCATCACATTGATAGTGATGTTGGGTATTGTTATTGTGGCAGCCCTTTTAATCCAGTTAATTTACTCGACCGAGCCTGTGGCGCAGCGTGAGGCCGCGATAAAACGCACAGCAATGCTGGTCGAAGTCGATCGTGTTGAGCGCGGCACATATGCCCCTCAGATTTCAGGTCTTGGAGAGGTTCAGGCGGCGCAGGATGTTATTTTAAGTCCACGCGTCTCTGGGCGCGTCATAGAGATTGGTGAGAACTTCATCCCCGGTGGCTTTGTCAAGAAGGGCGAGGTTTTGCTTAAGATTGATCCGTCAGATTATCTGAATGCTGTGAAGGTGGCCGAAAGCGTTTTACAGCAGGCTCGATCCGATCTGAGTATCGAACTTGGTCGTCAGGATGTTGCTAAGCGTGAATATAACCTTTTAAACAAAGACTTAACAGCAAGTAATAAAGCGCTTGTTCTGCGCGAGCCGCAATTGGCCTCTGCGCGTGCGGCTGTTTTGTCCGCTGAGGCTGATCTGGCGCAGGCAAGGCTTGAGCTTGTGAGAACAACGATCAAAGCGGATTTTGATGGCCACATTCTAAGTCGTAATGTTAATGTCGGGTCACAAGTATCTGAAAACACTGAATTAGCCAGGATTTTGGGTGTGCATGAGTACTGGGTTATGGTCACTGTTCCGCTGTCCAAGGTGGAGCGCATTGTTTTTCCGGAAAGTGAGGGTGAGGCTGGGGCTTCAGTAACTTTGTTGAACAGGACATCTTGGCCGGAGGGTGCGAGCCGTCATGGTGAGGTGAAAAGGCTGATCGGGGCGTTGGACGATCAAACACGTCTGGCGCGGGTTTTGGTGTCTGTTCAAGATCCATTGGCCAGAGATTTGAGTGCTGGGTCGCCTAGGCTTATTGTCGGCTCTATCGTACAGGCGCAGATATCGGGCGCTCCGCTAAAAAATGTGGTTCGTATTAACCGCGATTACTTGCGTGAAGGTGATCGCGTCTGGGTGATGGAGCGCGGGCGTCTGGCAATTCGTGATGCGCAGGTCGTATTTAAGGATAAGGATCATGCCTATTTGTCCCGAGGTTTGGATGATGGTGATATGCTTGTGACAAGTAATCTTGCAACTGTGGCTGAAGGGATCGAATTGCGTGTCGAAGAGCCACGCTCAGGCGGGCAGGATGTGAGGCCGCCAGAATGAGCAGGCAGGAAGTTAAGCGCGATAGAAATCCGGATTACGGCAAAGGGTCGATTGCTTGGATGGCACGAAATGCTGTCGCAGCAAATTTGCTCATGGCTATTATATTGATTGGCGGTGTTTGGTCGGCTTTCAATATTCAAAAAGAAGTGTTCCCACAGTTCCAGCTTGATATTGTAACAGTCAGTGTTGGCTATCCGGGAGCTGCGCCAAGTGAGGTGGAGAGCGGTATTTTGCAGCCTGTCGAAGAGGCGGTAAAAGGACTTGAAGGGATATCCGAAGTGACCTCTCGTGCAAGAGAAGGGCGCGGAAGCGTTGAGATAGAGCTGGTCTCGGGCGCAGACCGTATGAAAGCGTTTCAGGATATCGATCAAGCGATTGCCCGTATCAGAACGTTCCCCGAGGATGCGGATGAACCTGAGGTCGCGCTTCGTGACCGCCAGCGTGAGGCAATGGAAATTGGCCTTTATGGCCCGGTTGATATATGGACTTTGCGGCAATTGGCCGAGCGGCTGCGTGACCGTTTGATAAGCGATCCAGATATCACTCAGGTCGAGCTCGGAAATGTGCCTGATTATATCACTCATGTTGAGGTTAATGCTGACACATTGCGGGCTTATAACCTGTCTCTGCCGCAAATTGCACAGATTGTTCGCCAATCTTCACAAGATGTTCCCGCGGGCGCTGTGCGCACCTATGATGGAGAGATATTGTTGCGACTGAATGAGCGTAAGGTCTGGGCTGAGGAATTTGCCGAGATCGATATTATTGCGGGCGAGGGGGGTGCTAACCTTAAATTGCGTGATATTGCAACAATTCGAGACGGGTTTGAGGAGGGGAATTTCCATTCGCGTTTCAATGGCCAGCCATCGGTTGAGCTGAATATCTTTCGTACTGGAACGGAATCGCCAATTGATATTGAAAAGGCGGCTCTGCGTGTAATGGCTGATTTCGAGGCTCAAATGCCGCCTGGCATGGAGTGGCGTATTGACTCTAATAATGCCGAAGAGTTTCGTAAACGCCTCAATCTTTTGCTAGAGAATGGGGCTCTATCCATATTGATTGTATTGATTATTTTGTCTTTATTTCTTGCGCCTAAATTGGCTTTTTGGGTGATGATGGGGATGACGATATCTTTTGTAGGGTCGGTCTTGTTGCTGCCGGCTTTTGCCGTCAGTATCAACATGATTTCCATGTTTGGTTTTTTGGTCGCACTCGGTATTGTCGTTGATGATGCAATTGTTGTCGGTGAGAATGTCTATGAAGAGCGTAAGAGTTTTGACGACCCTCTTAAGGCTGCGATTGAGGGAACAAAGAATGTTGCTTCTCCGGTTATATTTTCTATCTTGACGAATTTAATCGCATTTATTCCACTTTTATTTATTCCGGGTGAGACGGGGCTATTTTGGCTGCCATTGCCTATTGTTGTGATGGTAGTCCTTACGATTTCACTTTTCGAAGCGCTTTACATTCTGCCTGCGCATTTGGGCCATGTCAAAAGACGCAACCAATCCAAAGAGAGTGTGATCCTGCGTCCGATAAAGCGTGCACAACAAAGCTTTGCCAAAGTGTTCGATGATTTTGTGAACGGGCCATATGCTCGCTTTTTATGGTTGTCTTTACGCCATCGCTATATCACTTTTACGGTGGCCGCGGCGATGTTATGTGTGATTGGCGCATATGCCAATAGTGACCATATGGGCATGATTAATATGCCTGAGGTCGCAGCGGATGAGATCGAGGCCGGTGTTCGTATGCCGGTTGGCACAACGCCGACACAGGCAGGAGAGCTTGCGTTGCGCCTAACCGAGGCGACAAAGCGAATGTATGAAGAGCATGATTTGCATCTGGTTGCTGAGGGTATTAAAACAAATGTCCGTGGACAGGATTTTATCGATATTGAAATTGTCATGCGCCCACCTGATCAGCGCGATATGACAGCCAAAGAAGTTATAAAACTTTGGCGTGACCAGATCGGCGATATACAAGGGGTCGATCAAATCACATTTGAGGCCGAACGCGGGCCGGGTGGGTGGCGTTCTGATATTGCCATAGATTTATCCCATAACGACATTGATATGCTTGAGCACGCGAGTGAACGTCTGGTCGCCGATTTAGAAAGCTTTGCGAATACTGCGGATGTTGGTGATAATTTTGACCGAGGTAAGAAGCGCATAGATTTCCGTCTGTTACCGGAAGGTCGAGCACTCGGCTTAACACCTCAGGACATAGGGCAACAATTGCGCGGCGCCTTTTTTGGTAATATGGCAATCAGACAGCTGCGCGGTACGAATGAGACTGAGGTGCGGGTGAAGCTGCCCGAGCTTGAGCGAGAGGATATTGCTTATCTTGAGGATTTGATTATTCGTACACCGAACGGTATAGAGGTGCCTTTATTTGAGGTGACAGAGTTTGAATATACGGAGGCTTTTGCATCTATTTCCCGCCGTAACGGTAAGCGTGTTGTGACAATCTCTACGGATGTAGAGCCAAAGCGAGAGATTGTACAAGTCGTGAAAGCATTGAATGAAGAGGTCTTGCCGCAGTTGCGCGCTGACTTCCCTGGTTTGACATGGAGTTTTCAAGGGGCGGATGCCGAGATGAGAGAATCAACGACAGTTCTGCTCGGTTATTTTGGAATGGCAATGATTGTTATCTATGCGTTATTAGCAGTCGCTTTTAACAGCTATTTCCAACCTTTTATTGTCTTAAGCGCTATTCCTTTTGGTGTGATCGGTGCTGTTATCGGGCATATTATAATGGGCTATGATATCTCTTTGATTTCAATGATGGGGATCGTCGCGCTGTCGGGTGTTGTGCTCAACAGTTCTTTGATTATGACTGAATTTGCCAATCGATTGCGCGTGCAAGAGGGGATGGAGGCTATGGAGGCTGTTCATAAAGCCGGTCTGCGTCGTTTCCGTCCGATCTTCCTGACGACACTCACGACCTTTGGTGGATTGACCCCGATCCTTCTTGAAACCTCGCTTCAGGCACAATATCTGATCCCGATGGCGATTTCGCTCGGCTTTGGTATTATCTTCTCGACGGCCATTATCCTCATCCTTGTTCCAACACTTTATATGATGCTGGAAGACGCGAAAGCAGCTGCTATAAGAGTTAGTAAAGCGGGTTGACTACATTTTCGTGCGAGGTGTTGAGGCGGTACCATCCTGCTATGGAGTAGCGAGGCCTTTGGGCGGGTTTGACCTCGTGCCACATCTCTTCACTGAAGAATACGACTATTCTGCGCGCTTTAGGTAGAATGGTTGCGATATCCTGATCCGGATTGTCTTTGTCATAGATGACAAGCTGGCCGCCATCTTCTTCTGTCCAGTCTTCGTTGAGATAGCTTACGGTCGAGACGACGCGGCTGCGTGCGTCTTTGAAGCTGTCCAGATGTTTCTTGTAAAACCCTCCTTGCGGATAGCGGGCATAATGCGCTTCATATTCAAAAAGGCCGAGGAAGAATGCGCGGTTCAGCTCTAGTCGCAGGTTTTCCATGAGAGCCAAATAGTCGCGGTCAATCTCTGCGTGTTTATCCAGCCAGTGAATGCTGTCTTGCCGGATCTCTTTTCGTTTTTGGTAGGATTGGTCGCGACCAATCCCGGCCCTTTGCAGGGCATCCATCTCATATAGCCTTCGTGCTTTATTCGATAAACGCTCAAATAAATCTTTAGGCACATAATCATCGAGAACAACAAACCCTTGCTCATAAAGGGTTTCGATGAGGTTGTGATTTTGTATGGCTTTCAGGTCGTTCATCAGGGGTGGTCTATACCTTGCGCCGTAAAGCGATATTGTTCAAAACGCCGTTTGTGGCATAAAAGGCAAAAGAGTAAAGAGCCTTTATCAGGGGCATTGTTTCACCTTTGCGTAAAGTTTCCCAAGTGCGTTTTGCCATTTTAAGCTTATTAGCAGAGACACTGCCTTCGACAAGTCTGTAAGCGCCAAGCGGCTCTGTTCCGACTGTGTAGGCGTAAGGTACCTCCTTTAAAACCTGTAACCATAGATGCAAATCCGTGCGCGCCGGAAAGGGTGTGTTCGGAATATAGGGTGTGCCGACTTTATTGCGGTCATAAAGGGCGGTTAGGCAGCCAATGTCACATAGTCTCGCAAGCCCGTTATAATTACGCCTTTGACGTTTAATGCTATACGTTTTTACAAAGCTTCCATCCTTTTGAATGATGTCATAGGGGCTGCAAACAAAGGCCCATCCATTGTTTTTTATAGCCTTTATCTGGCGTTCCAGCTTCTCGCTATACCAAAGGTCATCTGCATCAAGGAAGGCCATATACTGCCCCTTTGCCGCTGCAATGCCGGTGTTGCGAGCGCCGCCCGGTCCTTTGGTAAGAGGTTTGAATTTCTCGGATGTCTGGAGGGAATGGATACGAGGGTCGAGTTTTTCAAGCTTTTGTGCGATCTCAAGGCTGTTATCTGTTGATCCGTCGTCAATAATAAGCAATTCCCAGTTCTCATGGCTTTGTTTGCATACGGACGCTACGGCCTCTTCCAGATAGGGAGCGCCGTTGTAATTAGGCATAACAATCGAAACAAGCTCTTGCTTTATAGTCGGGTTCATTTCACAATCTCGAAAAAAAGGTGATTTGTGGCGCGTCCTTATCTGGTTTATAGTTTTCTCGGCCTTTGTGCAAGCTGTCTTGTGTTGAGCTATGTCAGCTATCGTCTATTGGCTTTTCTTCCGATCCTGTGTGTCTTAATCGGCGCTTGCGCTTGGCCGTGGGTGCGACAGCAAAGCACATGGCATATGCCTAGAATAGTGGCTGCTATCTTGGGTGCTATTGTATTAGCGGCGTTACCCGGGTTTGTTTTGTCTGATTATACAGCCGAGCTGGGTGAACGTTTAACAAAACTTTTGCCCTTATTTGCAAGCGCTGTACTTCTAACAGGCTTTGCAGGTGCGCAAGGCGGATTGCAAGACATTCTGGCAGATAAGGTGAGGCAGGCTTTGTTTTGGGTCTTTAGCATCTTGGTAGCTGTGTTTTTCGTTGATTATGCTCTGGGGCTGCCCTTATACGCTCTCTTTCATCCTGATTACGAGCCAACGGTTAAAGAATTACTGCCACAGCTTAACCGCTATATGATTATTCCGCTCATCTGTTTTGTATTGATTATTCTAAGCGACTTACCGCGTTGGCAAAAGGTTGCGTCCGCTTTGGCAATGATGGCTATGTTTTTTGTGACGGAGTCACAATCGGTGCAAATGACCTTTATATTATTGTTGTTGTTTTGGGCCGTATGGCCATTTGTGAAGCGCTGGGCGCTGTGGATTTTTGGAGCAGGGGTGAGCGTATTTACACTTGGCTTTCCTTATTTAGCGATTTGGATGTTTGAAAGCAGACCCCAGAATATGGGGGTGCTGGAAACAAAGGGTGCGGGTTTTAACCGTTTGGAGATATGGTCAGGCCTATCTGATTTGGCGATTGCGCGTCCCTTTTTCGGTTATGGTTTAGAGGCAACAAGATATCTGTCTTTGCCGATTGAGCACCTTTATTGGGCTGATGATACGATATTACATCCGCATAATTATGCGCTTCAGCTTTGGATCGAGTTTGGTTTATTCGGAGTGATCTTATTTCTGGCAGCGTTTTGGTATGGGTTGTCGTGTCTGCGCAAATATACATTCGATATTCAGTATAATGCGTTGTCTTTGATGATCGTAATCATAGGTATCAATCTCAGCGCTTATGGTTTATGGCAAGGATGGTGGCTAGGGCTAAGCATCTTGGCGGTCTTTTTCGGGGTTCTGCTCAGCCGTTCAAAGATGGCGCATCTCAAGATTTGAGCATATGCTTTTTTATGAGCGTTTTTGCTGTTTCAAGGCTATAGGTTGTGTCGAACTTTTCTTTTGCCGAGAGTGAAAGCTGTTCAAAGAAATCGGGCGTTAGACCCGAGATCCAATCTTTCGCGTCTGCAGCAAAGTTTTTCCCTGAGAAAACGCCACCATTAATATTATGATCCACCATTTCAGGCAGGAAACGCCAATCGGTCGTGATGACGGGCAGGCCAACGGAAAAAGCCTCAACCACTACGCCGGGCATACACTCTCCCTGATAACGGCTGGGCAGCACAAGAAAATTATAATCAAGCATGGTGTCAGTGACGCATTCGGGCGCGACTTTTCCTTTATAGTCTATGTTTGGCTCTTTGGCGCATATATGGCGGACTTGATCTTGTGTATCTGTCGAGCCCGTTCCGTATATATCAAGTCGAACCTTCATTCCCTCTTTTTCTAAGGCTTTGGCAAGTTCTATACATTCAAACACACCCTTTTCTGCGATGAGACGTGATAGGAACATGAGGTGTAATGGCTGTCCTGACTGCCATTTCCGCGGAAGCTGTGGCAGGTTTTGAGCGTTCTCACGAAAATTCGGGAACACAATAGTTTGGAAGCCCGCCTGATTTAACGCCTCGGCAATCTTTTTGCTCTCAACATAGAACGCGGAATTTGCACGAAAAAGTCTAAGCAGACGAGCGATAACAGGGTGTTTGGCGTATTCTAAAAACCATCCGCCAACAATGAAGAAGTGCCGCTCTCTTTTAATATTGAAGGTGAGGGTGCTGGTAAGCAAATAGACCAGCAATCCTTTCTTTCCCAATGATATGGCGTGTGGCTTTAATCTGGAATTGATTACAGATTGTATAACGGAGAGGAATGGCCGGTTTGAGCTGTCATATCTTTGTACCTCAAGGCCGATTTCGCGCATCAAGTTTTCGACGGCCAGTGTCTTTATGCTTTGTCCGTTAATATCGCCTCGTGAGGCGTAATTGCCGATATAATCAATTTTCTTCATGACTAAGAGCTGCTTTTTTATAGCGTTTGGCGGTAGAGTCTAGATTATAATTGGCTTTAATGTGGTTATGCCTTTTGCGGGCTTTATCAGAGCTGTTGGATGAGATTTGCTCGCGAATGGAACGAGCAAAAGCATCTTTGTTCAGTTGCCCTAGAAGGGCGCCTAGAAAGTCTTCTGTTAAAATCTCGCGTGGGCCTGAGGGGCAATCATAAGAGACAACAGGCAGGCCAAAATAAAGTGCTTCCAGCATGACATTTGGCATTCCTTCGAAAAGACTGCTTAAAACAAACACATCGGCTTGCTTATAGGCAGTTTCTATATTGCGTATAGGAGCCAGAACCGTGACCTTATCTTCTATATTTTTTTCTTTTATTTGCGCGACAATATTGTCCTTTAAAGAGCCTTTACCAATGAGAGTCAGGTGGAATAAGCCTTTGTTGTCTTCGACGAGGTCGAGTAAGAAGTCAATATTCTTTTGTGGTTCGAACCGTCCGACAAAAAGGAGTTCTATAGGTTCTTGATCTATCTTTGGCTCGGCAAAGTCGAGATCCTGAACGAAGTTCACGGGATTGGGAATGACGATAATTTTTTTTTCGCTGACATTGTAATGTGTAACGAGGTCGTCTTTCACCCCTTCTGAGACGGCGATCACGCCGCGATCCAGCTTGTAATTGAGGTAGGAAAGCACACTCCAAAGCGGGCGCTTATCGGTTTCAACGGACAAGGTGTTTGCAATGCGGCTGTAATGCGCGATACCAAGGCTGCGGCATATCAGAGATGTTATGAAGGTCACGTGCTTTAATGTTGAAATAACAGCGTCTGGTTTTTCTTTACGGAGCAGCTGCCATAACTTTATGGCACCGGCTTTTACCGAGCTGGAATTTAACCTTATGATCTCGCAGCCTTCGGGAGTATAGAAGTCCTCACCTTGGCACAACAAGACGATGCTGACCTTAAGCGATTTATCTTGTTGGCTTAGATATTGCGCGATGTTAGAAAGCACGCGCTCTGCGCCACCGCCATCAAGATTGGCCATGACAAAAAACAACTTCTTTGTATTAAAGCGCGACATTATCTCCTGCCCGTTTTGCCAGTGTGGCTAAATCAAAATCTTTTAACTGTGCATGATTGATAAAAGTGGCGGGATTATGCTGGTGCAGCTGTGAGTAGTTAACGACACACTGGCTTGGGGCGAGATCATGCAGAATTTCCCATTTTGGCCCTTCATCATAGGCGATGGCTAGAAACGGCGTGCCGACACTGGCGGCAAAAACGCAGGAATGCATACGTGTACCGATCAAAAGACCGGCCTTGGCATAGCTGGCAAGGAGATCATCAATTGTATCTATATCTTCCAGAATTTCGAAATACTGTGCGCCGATTTTTTCAATGAGTTGTTCGATTTGGGCGGAGGAGTCTTCGGCCTTTCGAACAACTTGTGGCACTATCGCAATTTTAGCGTTGGGGTTTTTGTCGATAACGGGGGCAAGAGCTTTGGCCAGAAAATCGACATAGCTTTGTTTTTGCGCTTCGGTTCCCCATGCCGTGATGGTAAGGGCGAGGTCATACTCTCCGTCACGCCTGACAGGGTTTTTCTGCAGGCGATCATAAACGTCATAGAAGGAGAGGTCGAGACAGTAATCCGGTTTTTGATGTGTAAGAGCTGCGTAATTTGTGATCGAGCTGTTATCACGGACAGTGACTTTACGGCAGTTTTTGAAGGAGCGTCGAATGATGGCGCTTTGTATCTTGTCGTTAATAGGCCAGAAGGAGGCATTGACACAGATTACTCGTTCGGAAAACAAATCGGCAATAATACCGGCAATAGTAAGGGTGAGCTGTCTTTGTATTCCGCCAAAGCCGTTGTATTGACGAAAGTTTTTGCCCTTCCATACAACCAGATCGGCTTGCTCTAGGCTTTGCATGACGGATTTTAATCGTTCTGGCACCATAAAGCGGAGCCTTGCTTTGTATAAGGCGATGAATAAGAATAATTCTATAAAAGACCAAAGGCTGTGCAGTTTGCGGTAAAGCTTGTTACGGTTTGCCCGTGCGCCGGCATAGGATGTACGGCGAAGCCCGCCATAATGTGTGTCCAGATGGGCAACCGTATCTGTAATCTCGTTTTGTGCCATATCGATCTCATTATAACCGAAACGGAAAATACCGGTGAGGCTTGCGTTTGGATAGGTGTCCCGCAGCATTTTTACAAGGCCGACCTGTAAGGCGTTATCGCCGCGATTGGCGTCTGTCCACAGATCGATAATTGCGATGTTTTGAGGGTTATTAATTTGAAAGCTCATCGGTATAATTCCTCGTAATGCTTTGTTAGTGCATCATAGCTGTGTTCAGCGATCTTAATAAGAGTGTGGTTTTTATTCTCTATATCTGCCTCGTGGATTTTAGCAGCGTCTTGTGCCGCATCAAAACTCAGGCGTGTCTCATTCGGTAATATTTCAACGATACCCCATTTATGGTTCGCATAGACGCGGCACCCGCTGGCTAAATATTCATAAAGAACGCTCGGGATGGATTCATAGCCGATGGAGGGAAGCAATGCAATCTCGTGAGAGAGCATTTCTTGGTATAAAGTGTTCTCATCAAGATCAAAGCGAATGCGGAGCGTGGGTAGATCAAGGGCTTCCTTTTCGATCATAGCCCATGTGGCGGGGTCTTCTATGCGGTCTTTATGTCCGCAAATCAGTGTCATGGAATAGGACGGGTCATGTTTGCGCAGTTCCTTGAACAGCTCAATGGCGTAGCGAAAGTTCTTCTTTGGCACAAGCCGCCCGCACATGATGATGGATTTTGGATGTCTGTCTTTCTGAGAGGTTTTGAGCGCTTGTTCAAGCGCCTGCCTGTCATAACCGTTGTAAATCACACGAAGTTTGTCCGCTGAGAGTCTGTAAAGCTCTTGCATCTCTTTGAGTTGAAATTTTGACGAGCATAATACCCAATCGGCAAAAGCAAGGCCGGCGCGGTCATGCCACAAATGGATATAGGCATTTGTGAGCAGTATTATGTTCTTTAAGCCTTTATAGCCATTGGCTTTGAGTTCGGGTAGTGCTGTGCCATGTGCCTTTACGATTATCTTGGACTTAAGTCTGAAGACCCGTTTTATAAGTCCGAGCATGAGTGCAAAATGCGGGTGGTGAATCTGGATCACGTCATAGCCGAAAAGTTTTGGCGCTTTGAAAAGGAGTGCGATTTCTCGCAGTAGTGTTTTAAGATATAGCTTGCCGGGCAAGGCGCTTAATTTATGACAGCGAGCTTGTCTGCTTTCACCCTGAAAGTAAAAATAGTCAACATTCAGCTCAGCCTTACGTGATAAGGCGTGGAATAATTTGAAGGGAACCTTTGCTGATCCACCCACTAAGGGGGCATTATCATTCTCGGCTGCCTCAAGCGCAAGGATTGCGATGCGTGTCATCGCTGCGGCCTTGTGAAGCGTAGGTAGTATTCTTTGCGGAAATTGCGCTTGGCGAAATCTTTTTCTTTACCGCCGTGTGTTTGCCTGAATGAAACCGGATCCCAGTGTCTGAATAGAGCTTTATTCGCGAGCATAAAGTCAAACAATTCGGTGCGCTTTTGTGTGCTAAGATGTAATAGGCCCAGTGAGCTTATGTTTGAATCGCGGTTGCTTGCCTGTGCCATCTGGCCATGTGCCTGCACCCATTTTTTCATGGATTGTGCTGTGGTCTCAGACGGGCTTTGTTCCAGAAAAACAGGCGTGTCTCCACCCAGCCCTTCCCATAAAATCTTTGTATTGTGACCTTCATGAAGATTGTGTTGTGCCAGCAAAACAACATTGTCATAGAATACGCAAGACAAGAGCAGGCAAAGACCTGGCCAGCCTTTTACGGCATCTTCTAAAATAGCGATGCGTTTGTCAGGATTGGCACGGATAATCTCTGGCACTTTTTCGAAGACATCTCCGGTTACTGCGATCACATTAGTGCCGTCGAGGTTCTTTTTGGAGTTTTCTAAAATCTCGGGACGGTCGTCAAGGTCAATGCTGTAGACCTGAATATTCGGGTTGAGGTTTTCATGATACCAGCGAGCGCTTGCCCCGTCCTGACGTCCGCACTCAATCAGGATATCGGCCTTTGCACTCTCCAGGTTTTCACTTAGCCAATCCAGCTCCGGCGGGTAAATGGCGCCTGGCAACCATTGATAAGAGTGGGCGGAGTCTTTGCTTCTAGGGCTTTGCGAGGGTGATGACATGAGGGCTCTCCAATTCTTCCGGGATTTCGTGGGTCACACAGATAATCGGCAGACTATCTTTTAAGTTGTTTAAAATATCAACAATTTTCGATTTGTTCTCGGCATCAAGAGCAGAAAAGGGTTCATCGAGCAAGAGTATATCAGGTTTGTTGATGAGGTTGCGCAGCAATGCGATACGCAGGGCTTCACCGCCTGACACGCTCTCAGACGAGATACTCTGGCGTTCATCTGCCAGTTTGCTCAAGCCGAGTTTGGCTAACAGGTCGGAAGGTGCCGGCTGGTCGGTGAAAAGGTTATCGGAAAGTGTTCCTTTGATAATAAAGGGAGATTGAGAAATAAAACCGACATTATAGCCGCTGAGTTGCAGGTGTTGTCCAAGGCGATCCAGAAGTGTTGATTTTCCTATGCCGGACGGTCCGGTTAATAGTGTTAATGCACTGGGAGTGATCTGCAGCTGTATTGTTTTGTCCAGAAAGTGAACGTCAATACTCTCTTTGGCATTTGTGGCTGAAAAATCAAATTGGCGTTCGACTGTAAGGGGAGGCTCGAAAGAGATCTTTCCATATGAGAAGCTCTGAAATGCGACGATAAATCGCGTAATAAGTGGTGCCATACGGTAGAGTACAAAAACGAGGCTGGTTAAAACCAGAAGGTCAGATGTCGTCGGTCGTGTAAGCCAGTACCAAAGGCTGATCCCTATAAGCCCGCATAGCTCGAGAATATGTTTCTGGGCTTCTGCATTGGCCCATTTATTGGTTAATGCCCAACGTATTTTCTCAGACGGAGTCTCGACATGGCTGTGCTTGGCGAGTTTTAAAAAACTCCCATAGCGAATGTCGTTAATAGAATGTAGCGCGTTGGACAGGAAATTGAGGCGCGTTTCTTCTGCGCTGCGCCTGATCTTCCCTTGTCTGGAAAGTAAGAGCTGAACGGGAATGAGGTATAAAGCATAAACGCCACCGATGAAACAAAAGGCCAGCATGATGTTCATGCCGAGTATGGAGTTTGTTCCGATCAATAAAATAGAGAGCTGTAACAATGCCGATATCATAACGCAAACAGGCAAGATAATCGTTAAATGAAACTGTAGGGATTCATTAGCGATGTAATTGGCGAGCCCTTCTTTTTCGTAGGCGCTTTCATGGGAGGAAAAGCTTCGGTCGAAGCGCTGGCCAACCATCTTTTTATAATGCCTGAATGTGAGGTAAGATAAGAGATAGGTCAATCCGATCGTATAGATGTTTTTAAAGAAAAGAAGGGCTGCAACAGCGATTGCGGTATCGGCGGAGATTGTGCTTTTTTGCATGATCTCTATCTGGCCTAAAACTTCAACATCAAGAAATGCACCTAGCCCAAGAAGTACTGTAACCAAATAGATTGGCCAGAGTGAGGGGGTGAGGAGGTAATGTGTCAAAGAGCTGTTTTTGAGCATAATTTATGTATTAAATTCTAGGTTTGTTGGTCGAGCAAACCCTTTTCCCAGGCGAGCGCCGTTTCAACAATTTCCTCAAGGCTATCATGTTTCGGTCTCCAGTCTAAGGTTTTGCGCAAAGCGCTGATATCGGCAACCAGCTCGGGAGGGTCGCCTCGGCGTCGATCCGCGTGAATGATATTTAGACTCTTGCCTGCAACTTTTTCGACACAACTCAAGACCTGTTGTACTGAAAATCCATAACCATAACCGCAGTTTAGGGTGATGTTCTTATTTTTTTTCTGAAGATGTTTAAGGGCGGCTATGTGTGCCTCGGCAAGGTCGACAACATGAATGTAGTCGCGGATTGCTGTGCCGTCTTGTGTGGGATAATCCTGTCCGAACATTTTTATATGATCGCGCTTTCCAAGTATGGTTTCACAAGCAATTTTGACAAGGTGTGATGATATAGGCGGACATTCTCCTGTTCGTCCTTGGGGGTCTGCGCCGGCCACGTTGAAATACCGAAGAACAGCTGTTTTCATGTCATCTGCAAAACTTGCGCTCAGATCTGACAACAGCATTTCGGCCATCAATTTTGAGGTGCCGTAAGGGTTGATCGGCTTTTTAACCGTGTCTTCGGAAATAGGGATAACATCAGGCAGTCCGTATATCGCTGCTGATGATGAGTTAACGAAATAGGAAACCTTGTGTTTGCGGCAAGCCTCAAGTAGTCGCAGCGTTTGCGTGACATTGTTTTCAAAATAAAATAGAGGTTTTTCAAATGACTCGGCCACCATGATGCTGCCTGCGAAATGCATGACGGCTTCGATCTTGTGCTTCTCGAAAATTTTATCGAGCAATCCGGGCTGGCTTATCCGGCCTTCATAAAAGGGGGTGTCTTTAGGCAAGAGTGATTTTTTACCGGTCGACAAGTCGTCAATGACGACGGGTGAAAACCCATGTTCAATCAGCGTGTATACTGTTTGGGACCCTATATATCCGGCACCGCCTGTGACCAAGACATCCATTATAATTCCTTTTTTTATTCAAGGAGAGGATGAAATAAATTGCTAGTAATGACAAGCCTGTATTTGGGAGATGTTGCGCCAAAGCTTCTCTAAGCTGCGTGTTCTGATGCGATGGATATGAATGCAAATAAAATAATAGACTTGAATAAAATGCCGTTTTAATTAAGAATTTTATTAATAACTGTGCGCTAGGCTAAACATTCGGTAAAAAACGGGGTAAGGTTTTTTCATGATATTTATATTTTCATTAAGCGGCATAACAAGTTTCTTCATGACGCTATGTCAGCTTCTGGTCATTATTGCGCCTTTTGCAGCGTTATTTATTTTAGGCAAGTATTTGTATTTATCACTCGGGACCGCAAGTGCGGTCTTTACTGTTTTGGGGCTTCTGGCACCGCTGCTTATTTTGAAAATTCGGAAAAGCCAAAAAGGCAAGTTCCTAAAATATACCGGATTGACGTTGGTTACTGCCGTTCTGCTCGGTCTTGGCGTTTATGGCGGGTATAGCCTTGAAGAGGAGCAGAAAAACTCGATCATTTATCAAATGACCAACAACTACAGTGACTTTGGTGCAAGTTTCCGCAATGAGAAGCCGATTTTGGATGAGCGCCATATGCATCCGCTTGAACTGTATTTTTACAAGGCCAGCACAATTCAAGGCAATCTAGGCGCGAATGAAGGTGAACGCTA
>CAXGMH010000013.1:0-33878 GCA_964010795.1 uncultured Alphaproteobacteria bacterium | reverse complement strand
TATACCCCTTTCTAACTCCTGACCCTCCGACCCATAACTCGCCGACAGCCCCTTCAGGCAAACATCTTTTATTCTCATCAAGGATGACAGCCTTGGCATTACATATCGGACGCCCGATAAATGGAAGAGCATTGGGCAACAACCTTTCCACAGTTGCCCAGATCGTAATTTCTGTCGGACCATATGCGTTATACAAAGCGCAGCGCCCTGCCCACTCTTTAATAAGGGATGTCGGACAAGCCTCTCCTGCAACAATTAATGTTATTACACTTCGTCCCGAACCGGACGGCAACAATTGAACGATCGTAGGAGGAATAACCGCATGCTCAATGGATTCAGCCTCGAAAAAGCCCGCGAGCTCCTCACCGCTCATCTGTCTTGTCTCGGGAACGACCATCGTCGCACCGACCCCCAGCGCCAGAAGCATTTCAAAAATCGAAGCATCAAAACCTGGGGAAGAGAACTGGAGCACACGCTCACCCGAAGAAATTCCGAATATTCTTTGCGCGGCCAAAAGGTTGACGACACCGCGCTGCGGAATCATAACCCCCTTGGGCCTGCCAGTCGAACCAGACGTATAAATGATATACAAAACATCTCCGCCACCAGTTGCCGCCAAAGCGCCTTGCCTACCGACATACTGATCACGAATAGCTTCAAATTCGCGCCACCGCTCTTCATCCAGACACAAAGAAGGAGAGGCATCCCTTAGGATATGCTCGATTCTTTCATCAGGGTAAGCAGGATCCATAGGGAGATACGTTGCGCCAACTCTCCATATCGCCAGCATGGAAACAACCAGACCAATACCTGACGGCAGCCTGCACGCAACGATATCGCCGCGCCCTATCCCTTTATCTTTCAGATAACAGGCAAACTCGTTTATACGACAACCCAGCTCTTGGTATGTAAGTTCGAGCCCTGCCTGCCTGATCGCAGTCCCATTGGCATGATCTTTGATAATCCCGTCCAGAATCTCGGATACACTCTTGTGCGGAAGGTCTTTTTGTTCTCCTGCACCCAATTCCCCGAGCAACCTGTCACGTTCTGTCTGGGACAGAAGAAACTCCGGCGACAAGGCCGAAAATGGATCTTTAGCCACACACTCCAGAAGACTGTGGAATTGTCGCGCCATAATCGAAACGCTGTCCGCATCAATACACCCAAGATCAAACTTTAACCGACCTTGCCATACACCATCCATTTCAGAGAATAGCGCAGCAATATCCGCATCGACATCCCACCCTCCCATATCAAACACATGGGGACTTTCACTTTTCTCAATATTGCTGGCGGATAGGGGATTTTTGTAAACATTAAACCCGATCTGGGTTACCGGCGTTCTACTTCCCCGCTTTGGCATCCGTATCTGCGCAGCCGAAAATGGAAAGACATGGTCTTCCATATGTTGAGCCATGCGTTCTCTCGTTTTCAGAAGCAAGTCGTTAAAACTGGCAACACAGTCCATGTCTTCTACAAACGGAATCAAATTTACAAAGCCGCCAAATGTGTTCGCCCACCGCGAGTCAACCCTCCCGTGAAATGGAACCGAAACAATAACATTGTCCTCGCCACTCAGCACTTTCAAAAAATACTGGAACGCACTTAAAAAGAATACTGCAGTAGATACACCACACGATTTTGCGGCGAGATCAATCTTCCGGCTCAACTCTCCAGAGATCTCTATTGACTGGTCTCTATAAACACCAAGATTTTTCTCATCGCTTCTACCTGGAAGCCTTGAAAACTTGGGCTCAAAAGAAAATATCTCTTTCCATTGTTGTTTGACCTCTTCCCCTCGCGGCGAGTTGATCAGCCCTCTTTGATACTCCGAGAACTCGATATACGACCCTTGTTCCACAGCGTCATCCAACAAGCCACCACACAACAATTTTTCCAGATCATCCTTCAAAACACACAAAGACCAGTAATCCGCAATGGCATGATGCACCGTAAGATAAAGAATTCCACCATCGGACCATTTATGTAAGGACAACCTGAACAACGGAGGCTTCTCTAGGTCAAACGGAATATTTTTTTCTTGCTGCACCGATTCTTGGGCTTCTTGCTCCGATGCATACTCCCACATCTTGATAGGCGCATTCACTTTTTCATGAATTTTTTGCCATACCGTACCATCCTTCAAGAATAAACCGCATTTCAGCATAGGATGACGATCCATCAGCGTTTCGCATACCTGCCTTAACGCTCCCTCATCCATATCCGTCTTATTTTCTATGGTGAGCGATATATGATCAGTCGTTCTGTCAGAATCATTACGCGAAGAAACATAGAACAATTCCTGCAAGACTGAAGCTTGTCCTTCGGTCTTATAGATATACGACGCAAACTGTTTTTCCTTCAGAAGCCCCTGACAAAGAACATGGACAGTTTCATCTCTCAAATAGAAATTTGATGGAACCTCGACACCGAATCTCTCGGAAATTTTATACGCCAGCATTGTCCCGTCGATGGAATCCAGTGATAAAGAAGATACAGGCACACTCTCCACATCCTGCTTACCCCCGACAAAACGCTTGAGCTCTGATATAACAAAACTAGCCATATCCTTCTGAGCCAGACCGGAATCAGGCGATCTCTCGTCATCCCCGCCCAAACAGCTTTCAAAGAACAACTTTAACTCGCCGTCTTTATATTGCTTTGCGCACAGACTTCTTTGGATTTTGCCACTTGTTGTTCTTGGCAAGCGTCCGCTAACAAAAACAATTGTGTCAATTTTCAGCTCGTGAAATTCCTGAATACAGCGCCGAATTTCATCAGCCATTCTATCCGCATCTTCAATCTGGCTCTTCTTCACCTCGATCAGCAAAGTGATGTTATTATCCCCATCTTCACCGATATCAACAGCAGCACAAACGCCATGTCGGCGAATAATGCCCATTTGAATAGCCGTCGCCTCGATATCCGCAGGATAAAAATTCCGCCCCCTGACGATCAAAACATCCTTGATACGTCCGGTGACATAAAGCTCGCCCTTGTCAACAAAACCGAGATCTCCCGTTCTTAGAAACTGCTCTTCGGGGTAGTCGGAAAGACGATTGCCAAAAGCCTTATACTCCCCGTCCTCAATATGATTCCAATAACCGCGAGCAACGCTCTCGCCAGAAACCCATATCTCCCCGATACCCCCCTCGGCAACAAGCTCCATATCCTTCGCATTGACGATGACAACACGATTCCCCTCACGCAACATGCCGACACTGACAATTTCCAGTCTCGACTTTTCATGGCCAGTCTCATAGCCTGTATCAAAGCGGCCTTCCTCCAGAGCTTTCCGTGAAATCTGCTCTACCAGAGCGCCACGGCCCGCCTTCGATCCACTGACCAGCAAAGTCGACTCTGCCAGCCCGTAACACGGATACAATGCATTTTGATCAAAACCGCACTTGGAGAAAGAGGAATAAAAGTCCCTCAAAGTCTCCGTCCTGACAGGCTCTGCACCGGAAAAAGCTACTTTCCATGACGACAGGTCAAGGTGAGACTTGTCACCATCCCCGACAACTTTTGCACAAAGATCATAAGCAAAATCGGGGGCGCCACTGGTTGTAACACGGTAACGACTGATCATTTCCAGCCAGCGCACAGGCTTCTCTAGAAAATGAAGTGGCGTCATTACATATGACGGAACACCGAGATATAACGGCTGTAGCACACCACCAATCAATCCCATATCATGAAAGAGTGGCAACCAGCTTCCAAAAACAGTCCGATCATCATGCTCGAAAGCCTCTTTGATCATAGCCTCATTGGCCATGATATTGCCATGGGTAACGACAACGCCTTTCGGCTTGCTGGTAGACCCTGACGTATACTGCAAGAATGCCACATCATCCGGCGCAATTTCCACTGGAAGAATTCCCGAACCATCAAGCGCGACATCCTCGAAAATAACAACATTAAGACCGGAGATATCCGCTCCTCTCTTTTTGACCAGAGCCAACTCCTTGGCTGATGTAACCAGTAACTTTGCCTGACAATCTTTCTGCTGGCCCAGCATTCGCACCAGACCGCCTTTGCTGCCGATATCGGACACAGGAACGGCAATTAAACCCGCATATATCAGGCCCAGAAACGTCGTCAGAAAATCAATCGGATTCTGCAAGGAAACGAGAACACGGTCTCCTTTTTCCAATCGCGCAGAAAAATAGGCCGCCATCTGACCTGCTCTGGAATCAAGCTCAGCATAGCTGATTTTCTCCTCTTGCTTCTCACCATCGACCAGAAACAGATAAGCCAACGCTTCCGGTTTTGACGCTGTATGAGCGCGAAGAACATCTACAATTGATTTCCACTCACTTTTCATCGCCGTGCCCTCTATATATCCGCCATCTTTTTACCGGATTTCCTGCAAGAAACGACAAAGTTTTCCCCGTAATCCAGTATTTATGATGATCACGATAATGCCGTGAAAACGGATTTCCTGACTGCCCGCCTGGCATAACAAAAATTGCATCTTTTTGATTGATCGGCGAAATCACCAATCGCTCAGTCGCGCCAATCCCGTTACCAAGAGAACAAACGCAATCCGGATTGTTGGTTTCATTCCATGGCATCAAATTGAAAAATTTCAGCCACTTGCTCCGCCCCAAAGGATGTATAAACTCCGCATAAAAACTCGACCCATCTCTTTTCTCCGCTTCTCGCAGCGCATGAACAATGAGATCATTCCAACTTTTGTACGGAATAGGGACAGTTTCATCATGTCGTTCCTTAAGCAGCGCGCGCATCGCAGGCTCTGGGTTTCTCCAGACATACTGGAAGGACGGATCACGCTCCACACACGGAGCAAGGTAGAACGACAATATTTCTTGATGCAGAACAGATCTGAAGTTCGAAAGAAAGACCGCGACGGAATCATTTTTTGCAGCAAATCCGCTCCATTGCCGTAACTTCAACACAATTTCGGCCTCACCACTCTCGAGCGCCAACTCCCTGTAAAAATCCAGAAGCTCAATTTTTTTATCTTTTTGAAGCTCGAACGCGCTATTCTCGTCCCATTTGTCGCTTTCCCGCAACTTTTCTTCGATACGATGTCGCCTGTACGATGACGGATGATTCCACCCCGCCATTGACAAATCCTTGAGCAAAACCGGATCATTGGCAGAAACCAGAAGTCCGGAGTCCGGATTGATAACCGTATTGATATACTCGGATGGAACCTCCCTCTCCATATCAACATGGCCCGATTCACGATAGGGGACACGCCCTGCGATTGTTCGCGCAATATTTCCCTTTACATCAGCCAACAACAAATTGATCGGAGCACACGCCGATTGACGCGCAACGGCAACACCTTCTTCCACACTCTTTGCTTTGGCTAGATCGTGTAAAGAGAAATCGACACTGGCTTCCTTTTTGAAGAACCATTGGACAATTTTATTCCGCTCACGCAATACATGCCCGCCATTGGCATCGTAATACGCAACCGTTTGCTCCCGCCCCCTTAAAACTCTAAACGTTTCAAGCCGTTCCTTCACTCTGGATTGATTCTCGACCTCTTCCAAAGATACAGTATGCCCCGGAAGATTTGTCATTCCCCAGACCAACCAGTCATTGGCACCGGACAAAACAATAGGCACACCTGGAATAGCTATTCCCGTGACATTAACATCTTTATATTGCAAATGAATCCGGTGCCACAAATTGGGCGCTGACAAAGGAAGGTGCATATCATTGGCCAGAATAGGGTTTCCGGAGCAGCACAAATTTCCCGCAATCACCCATCCGTTCGACCCTTTGGAAACCTCTTCTTTGACTTCTATTTTGTTCGCAGCCACACTCAGAGAAGAACGAAGCTCCCTGAATGCATCCAACGGCACAGCAGGATCGTCTTTTACCACTTCGGACCATATATCTGCATCGGGCATCAAGAATGATGAAACGTCATCAGGAAGACTCTCTTTCATAGTTTCGGCGCACAAAGCGCCATCAAGATCAAAAGCCAACGCTTTAAACAGATCCAGCATAATCAGAATTGTATCTGTGGGACGCCAAGGCTCTATATCAACCCTTAAAATCCGATGCTCAACCGTATGTCTGGCGGCGGCATTCACCCCCTGCGTATAAGCCTCGAGCAACACTTTCTGCGCCACAGGAAGATCCCGCCAGAGATCATGAGAATACTTGGCAACATCTATAAACCTTTGCTCCTTATCCAGCTCCAGCGCACCTTCCCCGAAAAGTTCGGATAACCTGCCTGCAGCTTTTTTTCTCATCAAATCCATTTGAAAAAAGCGGTCTCTGGCATGAAGAAAACCCCACACCGCGAAGGCATCCACCTCGCAGCTTGCAAAAACACAGGCAACGCCGAACTTGTCTTCCGTGACATCGACTTCCGCATTTAAGCCATTGATTTTCTTTTTACCAAACAACATCTGCTTCCTTACAAAACTATCCCGCCCTTGCATCTTTTATGATTGGCGAAGAAACATATTTATTGGCCCAATAGTCCAGAACAACAACCTTCCATAAAGCCATCCCGTTATTTTCTTCTCCACTCTTGTGCTTTTGCAGCAAGTCCTGAATTGCGCGCTCATCAACTTCTATTCCGCCAAAGCCGGAAAGACGTCGAACACTCTGTTCCACCATTTCATAGAGCGGCCCTCTGACCCATTCATCAATGGGAATTGTAAATCCCTTTTTGATTTTCTCCTGCTTCGGCAAATATTTACTCAGCATTTTCCTAAGCGGGAGTTTTCCAAGCTGAGCATCAAAATCCATGCAATCATCAGGATGGAGTTTACTGGCGACAGAAATAACTTCCCGATCAAGAAACGGTACCCGAACTTCCAGAGAATGGTGCATACTCGCGCGGTCTGTTTTTAAAAGAATAAAAGGCAAATACCACTCATATTCCGTTTTTCTAATCTCAAACGCGATTTTTTCAGGATCAGTTTCGGAAAAACTGTATCCACCCAACCCTTGAGGCCAGAATACCTCGGAAGGAAAACATCTTCCGAACTGGGTTTTTGTGAACTCCGAAAAAGATTCCAGATAGGCCTCACCTGTGGCAGGCATCACTCCGCGCATAATACGGCTCTGTCTGGGGTAATAACCCCAAAACATCTCGTCACCGCCCTCGCCGGAAAGGGCCACAGTAACTTTCTTTTTGGCAATCTTTGAAACCAGAAGCGTTGGAATAATTCCCTCATCCGCCATAGGCTCGGTCAACATATCGAGAGCTTCCACCGTCAAGTCCGCTGCATTATCGAGATTGAGCCACGCAGTTTCATGGTCAAGCCCCAACGCATCGGCATAACGCTGGGCCACTTCACTTTCATCAAGATAAACGCCTTCCAGACCGATAGTAAAAGACGGAATGGTTGTTGATGAATTTTCCGCTACACAAGCCGCAATTAACGGAGAATCAACCCCGCCGGAGAGAAAACATCCGACTGGCACATCACTGACCATATGGCGACGAACCGCGCGCTCAACTGCCTCGGTGACCAGTTCTTGAGCCTCATCCCCTCTTACCCACGTCCCGTCATGTTGTTCGGGGAAAGAAAACCACCGCTCCTGATGGACCACATTACTCTTGTCTATCCTTAACCTGCATCCGGGGGGCAACATCTCGACTCCCTTGTGAGGCGACATACCAGAAGGAATGTACCCCAACCGCAAATACATTGAGATAGCATCCCTATCCAGTTCCCTTTGTGCATTATCCGGATAGGCTAAAATCTGGTCATACTGGGAAGCAAAAACAATTCCTTTTGAATGTCTGTAAAAATAAAGTGGCTTGATACCCGCATGATCGCGCGCCAAAAGAAGACTGTCATCACGCCCGTCATAAAAAGCCAAAGCAAACATACCGTTAAAGCGATCAAGGGCACCAACGCCCCATTCCATCAACGCATACAGGACGACTTCTGTATCCCCCGATGTCTTGAAAACATAACCCATACTCTCCAGTTCACGGCGGATTTCACGAAAATTATAAATCTCTCCGTTGAGTGACAGTGCGAATTTACCATCAGAAGAAACCATCGGCATACTGGCTCTTTCATCTACGTCCAGAATGGATAAGCGCGTGCTACCCAGTACACAGCTATCCCCTTTCCGCCACACATTCTGGCAGTCCGGACCGCGTCGACGCATCATCGAAACAACATCACCCCAAAATATGGAGGATTGTGCTCCGCCTTCAATATGAAACTCACCTGCAATACCGCACATTGTCTCTTCTCATTCCTGTTTTGTTGCGAACATCCTTTTCACCCACCCCAGACCTGTTTCAATCACCGCATCCCTGCTCTTTACACTGGCAAAAGTGTGGTTGCATTTTTGCACCGATGAAACAGTAAAACGGTCATCTTTCAAATACTCGTCCAGATGCGGAAGAAGGAACTTGGAAAAATAAACTTCCCCGATATCGTTTTCCGCATAAACAAATGCGACTTTCACACCTCTTTCAAGTAAAGCGATCAAGTCCTGTAAATGCGGCGGAACATGATCATCCTCGCCGTTATAAGTCGGATGCGGAGGCGGGTTGGTCAGGAACAACCCGTCAACCCGATCATCCACGAGAGCTGTCCAGAAGCCTTTGGCCGAACCGCCGCAATTCCCGTACAGAACCAAAGCCCCGTCAGGTCGGCATAAACGGTAAGCAGTGATAGCCTCACCAATTTCTATCGGCGCCGCCGGCTCCCATCCAATTCCATCTGTCCGGTCCGGAGAATCGCCAATCCCGCAAAGATCAAAACGCAAAGAAGCAATTCCAGTTTCTTGTAATGCACGTGCAAACAAAACCGACATTCTATTGGCACCGGCGTGATGCACAACGCCGCTATTGATTAACACCACGGCAGGCGCCTTCGGATCATCCACTGATGCCAGAATCCCGTATCGCTGTGGAACATTTCCAATCGCAACTATGTCTTCTCTCATTTGTACCTCCCGAGCACCCACTCAACGATTGTATTCAGTTCGTTCACGGGAATGAGAACATCGTAGATACCCTCTTCAGGCAACAACCAGCCATGCAAGTGATCTCCTTCCCTGAGCCACAAAGACGGAATCTCGTCAGACAAGGATTCTTTGTACATTTGGCTATTGCCTGTCTGGGAAATAATCAAAACCTTGAGATTGCAATCCAACTCCACATCCTCAAACGAGAAATTACTAATCTCTGTCCACAGCCTTTCGGGAATAGAAAACCCGAGAATATCCTTTTGCCCATTTTCGACAGAAGCCTTATTGCCAAGGAACGGGCTTAGAAACTCGTTATGCTGATCTTCCAATTCCTCAAGATAACCGCGCCCGTCTATAACAGGCTCCCATAGGACCAGAGAATCAACGGCGGCAATATTCAAAGCTTCGTTTGCCGCAATGGATGCTCCGAACCGGCTCCCGACAAAGCATATTTTCTTCGCTCCGGTTTGCTCCATCAGGAAAAGCGCCATCTCCTCCACGCATTTGTGCCAGTCGGACAACGAATAATCTTTCAGATCACCTTCGGAATCTCCTGTTCCTGGCCAATCAAAACGCAAAGAAGCAATCCCTTGATCAGCCAACTTTCCTGAAAGGATATAAAAAGCACGATGAAACTGGATCATCTCGCCAAACAGTGGAGGACAAACAAGAACAGCGATGTCTGCTCTTGGTTGCTGCGGCAGATGCAAACAACAAAACACCTGCCCCGCCTCGGTCTCTTTAAATTGTGCCAGCATAGGCTCGTTCATTGCCCACCCCTTGCCGTCTTCATTAGACTTTCAAAAGCCTCGATATCCAGAACCTGAACCATGGCTGGATTATTTTTATAATCAACACAAGAATTGGCGATTTGCTCGACCTTCATCGACATCAGGGATGCAACCGAGATGCGCAGACCCAAAGCGCTTTCCAGCGCCATCTGGAAGTCCAGAATAACAATTGAATCAACGCCCAGATCCATCAACTTGTCGGACGGCACAATCTCCTCAATTCCAAGCTTGTCGGACGCAATTGATACAATTTCATTCGCCAGCCATAAAACCTCTTCTGTTAGGACAAGCCCTTCGGCTCGTTCCACAGCATCTTTATGGCCGGAATCGCCGACTTTTGGCTTCTGGATATATCTTTCAAATTTCTTTTCCAAAGGCTCGTCACTCATTGCGACTTGCGGGTACCCTGAACCAAGAATCTTGCAAAACGATTCAAAACCTTCCTCTTCACTCATCCCGCCTTCAATATCTTTTCCGGTAATAGAGCGGTAAGTAGCCTGAAAGTTTTTAGCGAGCCCCACATCCTTCCAGCGATCCCAAAGCAGCGACACCGTCCTTTTCTTTCTGTCAGCCTCGGCAATGCCGGAAACCACAGCATTAGCCGCCACATAGGCCGCCTGCCCCTCGCCACCAACGAGAGTATTCAACGAAGAAGAAAGGGCGATAAAATCAAGGTCCGTATCTTGCGAGGCCTCGACGATATTCAAACCGCCCAAAACTCTGGCCCTGAATTCTTTTTCGATGTCGGCTTCAGACAGATTTGAAATCAGCGCACCGGAAATTTCACCGGCAGTACTGATGATGCCGTTAACCTCACCAAACTCCTGTTGTGCGTAACGGAGAACCTCACGAACATCATCAATTTCGGCAACATCAGCGGATATCACACGAACATCACCACCCATCTCCGTAAGCTTTTCCATCATGGAAACGGCTTTGGGCGACACACCCTCATTCTGGCGATCTTTCCTGTTGTCCTTGGCAAAAAACAAGGCGCAATCAACAGTATTTCTCTCCACATCATCAGATGGGAAAGCTTCGGCATCAAAGCCGTGATCTTCTAACGCCTGTAACCAAGACGAAACATCGAGCAACGGCGACGTTACACGGTAAGGATCGTCAAAATACCACCACCCCTCGGCGAGACCCGCAACCATATCCACCCAGCGTTCATGACGGATTGATTCGATAAAGGCGAAATTCCCCGCAGGAGAAAGCGACTTTTGAACTTGAGAGAATGTTTCGCCGATATTTTTAGTGGCATGAACAACATTAAGGCCAACCGCCACATCAAAGTAATTTTCAGGAACACCCTGTGCTTTGGGATCAGCAGAAATATCAAGCACCTTGAACTTGATACCCGTCCACCCCATTTCCTCGGCCAGAAGTTTTCCTTTGTTTACAAATCCCCCACCAAGATCGGTAACCCAATATTCGACATTATCTACGCCTTCTTCCGCAAATTTCGTCATAACCTCGCGCGTCAGCAACAGATTCCCCGCGCCAAATTCGAGAACACGCACCAGAGAACCTGCGGACGCTTTGGCATATTCTGCCAGCCATGCGGCAAAAGCCTTGTTACATTTTGTTCCAGTACTCCGCGCCAACATCGACTGGGCCGCAGCCAATATCAAATCCTGCCGCCCTTCGGGATAAAGAACACTGATCGGCGGAATATCTCCGGAAATGGCTCTTTCATACTGATCGACACAATGCTTCAGAAAATCCAGTAACCCACCCAGATCATCATATCGCCCTTTAACTTTATGGATGATGTCTTCCGCCTGCTCATCCGGCGCGGAAACCCATTTATACTTACCAGCACTTTTCTCTTCGACAATCCCGTCCTCGACCAGACAACGCAGCATAAATTCGATCAAACGCGTCAACTCTTTCACACTACGCGTTTTATCTAGAACTTCTTTGAAAGAAAATGTTTGGCCAGCCTCGAACTGAATTCCGACGCGCCCGAAATACTCCATAACATATATCCGGCACAATGCGTTCAGATCCCGAACTAGCTCCGCATCATCATGGATCAACTTGGGACGTTGGCCGTCATTCATCAACCCGCCAAGCACTCGCAGATGATTGCCCCACTGATCTTTCTTGACGGGCAAATACTCGGACGCAGATTTTTTTCTATCCACCAGCAGCAACTTCGCCTGATATTTTTCAACCAGAAATTTCGAGATTACATGACCGATACCGCCAAATCCGCCAAAAATAACATACGCCGCCCGAGACCTGAGAGCATCTCCTTGAACAACATTATCGCTCAAAACCTCGCCGATAACACGTTGCCACTTCTTCTTGCCCCTGAAGGCATATGCCCCCGTCCGCTGTATAGAGAACTCTTCCATCAAGGCATCATTCTCAGAAACACGCCCACGATCAAGATCAATAGAACGACATGAAATCCACGGAATTTCCTGCCCGACAACAAGATCAATTCCCGAGAGAGCTTCCCGCCCCGGTGAGACAACATCATCCGGTGTCACCATGAAACGGTTGCGCGAAACAAGATCAATATGAACTCTAGATCCGCCATCTGCATCATTAATTGCCTTGACCAAATTGATCAGACTGTCAAACCCCATCTTTTTATCTTGATCAAAACTCTGCCTGTCCGTTCCGGAAGCATGGGAGTAAGAGCGCGCAGACCACGCATGAACAATCCTGATATTTTTGTAACTTCCGTCTTTTAGGAAATTGGCAATTTTTTGGTAATCTTCATATTCACCCGAACGAATTGTCCAGCATGCGTCGCCATCATTAAACTCCGCAGCAGGAAAAATCATCAGTCTGTTTCTCGCTGACAAATTCGAAAGAAGATCGGAAAAATCCTTTTCATTTTCTCTCTCGGAAAAAACCACCCAGATATCTTCTTCAGCATGATCTTTCTGTTGTGAAATTTCATGGGCAGCAACAGGAACCCAGCGCGGAGCATAATAACGGCGCTTATCTACGTCCTGTACTAACACTTCAACCACTGTATTTCCGGAACTTACCGGCGCAGAAAATTGCTTCCAGTATTTTTTCCGATGGAAAACAGTGCCGGGAATAGAAATTCGTTTCGCAGCGTCATCCTGTTGGACTTCATTCCATGCCGAGTTATCGCCTTTGAGCCATAATTTAAAAAGCAGGTCATCTTCAGCACCAAACAATTTTCCGTCAAGATTGGCTGTACCCCTTGTCGCCAGCAAATTTCTTATCTGGCTCAACAAGCCATCACAACTGTCGGACAAAATCACCATGCGGCAACTTTGATGGCGGCGCCCGTTCTGCAAGGTGTTGGCAATATCACAAATCGCGACATTAGGATGCTCTTCCAGATATTCGGCAACAACGCCGAGCGTATCGAGCAAACGCTCTTCACTTGGCGCTGAAAAAGGAAAGGCAAATATTTTATCGTCATCAGACTTGCCTCGTACCGCTTTCGGAGCAGCAGCAAGAATTACATGGGCATTTGTTCCGCCAACGCCGAATGAACTGACACCTGCAACAAAATTATCATTTTCGGGCTTCCAGCGGCGAAGCTTGTCATTGATAGAAAAACCTGTCTGTTCGATATCAATTTCGGGATTGATCTCGCTAAAATTTATACTTGGCGGGATCTTTTTATTCTGAAGAGACAGGGCAACCTTGATCAAACCCGCCAGACCCGCAGCCACATCCAGATGGCCGATATTCGGTTTCACCGACCCCACCCAACACGTCTGTGACATATCTTTTCCGCCGTCAAAAGCCAGTTTCAACGCAGAAAACTCTACGGGGTCGCCAATCTTGGTTCCCGTACCGTGCATCTCGACATAACTGACATCGGAAGGGGCTACGCCCGCAACATCCTGAGCCATACGAATAACTTCCGACTGCCCCTGAACACTTGGCGCCGCATACCCGATCTTACGATTTCCATCGTTATTAACAGCGCTTCCAAGAATAACCGCATGAATGGTGTCCCCATCTTCAATAGCATCATCCAGACGCTTTAATACCACGGCGGCGACACCGCTTCCCGGAATACAACCGTCAGCATCCTTGTCAAAAGCGCGACACTGGCCTGTGCGTGACAGGATACTTCCCTCCCTGTAAACATATCCGTTTTCATGAGGCACCCTGACAGATGAAGCCGCAGCCACAGCCATATTGCATTCGCCCATCAAAAGACTCTGGATGGCTTGATGCACCACAACCAGTCCAGTCGAGCACGCCGTCTGGACCGCCATCACTGGACCGCACATATTTAGACGATGCGCAATACGCGTCGCCGCAAAATCCTTTTCATTGGAAAACAAAACATTCAAATCTACCGCGTCACTAAGGACGCCGCCTGACATAGGCATCAGATATTGCGTCAGGTATGTATTGACGCTCAATCCTGCGAACAACCCCGCCGTTTCCAGAGAATCTCCGTCTGTATGCCCTGACGATTCCAGCGCAGTCCAGACTTCCTCCATCAGCAATCTATGCTGCGGATCCATCCATTCGGCTTCCATTGGGGAAACATCAAAGAAATCAGCATCAAACTGGTCAATATCCTGTAGAACACCCGCGACTGGAACATAGTTACCGCTCGGGTTATTTCGGTTTGATGGACCATTTTCAAATTCGGAAACGCAGCACCGCCCATCACTGAGATTCTTCCAGTAGGCGTCAATATCGGGAGATCCTGGAAAACGGCACGCCATCCCAACTACAGCTATAGCATTATCGTTTTTCATATCACACCCTTCATTACATACTCGTTGTGCAAAAACGTCCTCAAAAAAAAGACGCTTTGGCGTTAGAATATTGTGACATTAACTCAACTGTAAAGATTTTTTTCTAGTATGCAAGTGTATGCCGTCAGCACAAGTTGGACAGATAGCGTTGGATTGTTAAGGTGATGTTTTTGGCTTATCGCAGTGACTGAAAGGAACGAAGATGAGACAAAAACAAGGCGGCGAGAACGTGCACCTCAAGGAAGCTTTGGCCGAGGAGATGCTGGCAAAAAACAGCAACATGAAATTATTAACCTGATTTTCGCTTTCTCAAGATCAAATTAAGCTGTTGATTTTATTGAGAAAAATTGGTTGTGTAAGCGATACCCCGAAACGAATACTCTAATAATGGTTATTTGAAACTAAAGAGTAACCAATTGACTTAGATTACGAATAAAATAATTAAAGTTGAAATTTAACTATTTAGGTGTACAATGAAATTATGAGATTTTCTGTTTCGACATTAATGATTTTTGCGATATTCACGCTATCTTTAGCGTGCAGCATGTCTTTTTGTCCTATGCAGGCTCATGCAAAAGAGGCTTCTGAACAAACAAAATCTGATTTACCTCCTTGTCACGAATCGAATGAGCAATCAACAGATTGTGATTTTATGTCGAATATGGACTGTCTCGGGATTGATCTTGCTCAAATAGATAATAGCTACGATTTGGTTCAAGATTCTTCCGATGTTGATTTTGTTTGGGCAAATCTAGCTATTGATTATAATGATTTCCTCTACAGACCAAATGTCATTCGTGGCCCACCTTTTGAGAGCGCGAATAAGCTTCCGTCTCGCCCTCTCTACCTCACCACACAACGCTTCCGCATCTAAATACGGATCTCTTTTAGTGTGCCTGTCATTGGAAATATGACGGGCGCTAAGTGCATTTTGTTATGCGCTTTTCGCTTAACCAAAAGGAGATCAGACCATGCGAAACAAACACCATACAATAATATTCACCGCGCTTTTTGCTCTGCTGGCATCGATGCCCGCCCATGCCGAGACCTTTGAGGCGTATGTAAAGCGCCTTAGTGAACACCCGCAAGTGGAGAGCATTTTAGCGGGCAGCGAAGCGCTTAAATCACAAGCTGAAGGTGAGCTGGGCCTGCCCGATCCGATGTTCATGATCGGCGTTGATAACATGCCAATATCGGATCCGGCTTTTGACCGCTTCCTGCCAACCTCCAAAGTGATCGGGTTTTCACAAAGCATTCCCAACCCTGCCGCGCGGGAAGCCAAATCTGAGCGCTATGAGCAAATGTCGGAAAAGCAAAAGCTCATGGCGGATTACACCAATGCACGGTTGCGCTTTATGCTGATCTCCAAGCTGGCCGAATATGAGAGTGTTAAAACCCAGAAAAAACTGATCAAGACCCAGCTCGGCCATTACAAGGAGCTGGAGAACACGTTTAAAGGCCAGATTGAATCAGGCCGCGCGGTTTATCAAAGATTTTCCGAAGTGGACGTAGAACGCGCCGAGGCCGAACGCAAGCTCAATGATCTGGATGCGCGGCTGGCCTCTATTGAAGCCGAATTTATACGCCTGATCGATAATGTACCGGATATCAAGTTGCCGGAGGTCCCCGATATGGTTTGGAACAAAAGCCCCACAGCGCTTTATCCGGTCATGATCGCCGCCGAGGATATCGATATCGCTGAAAAAGGTGTCGGTATAGCCGATGCTGCCTTCCTACCGAATTTTGGGATCAACGCTGTCTATAAGCAGCGCGAGGATGGTGAGCGCGGCAGCTTCTCCGGCGATGACTGGTTTTCGATACAGGCACAAATCAGCATACCGCTTTGGGCTGACAGCAACCAAAAACCCAAACTCAAAGCTGCGAGAGAGCGTGAGCGCAGCGCCAAATTCGCTTATGACGATGTGCGCCGCCTCTGGGACAAACAGATGACCGCGCTACAGAGCAACCGCGATGCCGCCGCCAAGAACGTCAAAGTCCTGCAGGACAAAGACTGGGCGATGAAAAAGAAGATCGATGCCGCGCAGCGCAATTATGAAGCCGGAACCGAAAATCTAGATTCCGTTTTGCTGGCCAAAATCGACCGCTTGAACATTCAGGCACAACTGGCAGCGGTCAAAGAAATGCATATCAGCCGCGCCGCCGAATTCAATTCCAACATCATAGGCGCTTATCAAGAGCCAGCACTTCAGGAGGTGTCAGAATGAGACAATTTATCCCCGCATTCTTTTTAATACTGGCTTTATTTGCCGTCCCCGCGATGGCGCAAGCCGAACAATATACATGCCCCATGCATCCACATTATGTCGCAGATCGCCCAGGCACATGCCCGATTTGTGGCATGGATCTGGTGGAGTTGGCCAGCGAACAAGAAAGCGAAGATGACGGCGCAGCCATGGAAAGCATGGATAATAGCGATAAAGGCGGCATGGAACGCACCACCGTCACCATCGACCCTGAAACGATCCAGAATACAGGCATCCGCACCGAGGAAGCGCAAATGGCCAGCTTTGGCACCTTGGTGCGCAGCTATGGTGATGTGACAGAAAATGTCCGGCTGCAATTTGATATCTCCGCCCGCGTGGAAGGCTGGGTCGAGGATTTGAAAGTTCAGGCTATGGGTGATGAAGTGAAAAAAGGCGATCTGCTTTTTAATCTCTACAGCCCGGCGCTGATTTCTGCGCAGCAGGATTTGATAAGCGCTATTGCCACAGGCTATAAAGGCCGGATTGACTCCGCCGCCAAGCGCCTCGTGTCTTTAGGCATGCAAAAACGCGCCATCGAAGAGGTCAAGAGCCGCCGCAAAGCCTTTCAAAGCGTCCCGTACTACGCGGAAAGTGACGGTCTGGTCAGTGCGATGAATGTGCGTGACGGCACCTATGCCAAGCCAGGTATGAATTTGATGACCCTGCAAAATTACGACACGGTCTGGGTTGATGTCAGCGTGGCCGAGCAGGATATCCCGTATATTACCAAAGAGACAAAGGCGATGGTCTCTCTCCCAGCCCTTGGGGTAAAAGAAAAAGAAGCCGCCATTGATTATATCTATCCCACGATTGACCGCGCCACGCGCACAGGCCGGATCCGGCTGGTGCTGGATAATGCGGACGGCAAATTAAAGCCTGGCGCTTACGCCGATGTGGAGCTGGAAACAGGCGTTGATCGCCGTTTGTCCATCCCAGGCGATGCTATTCTTAAAAGCAAGGACGGCGACTTTGTGGTGGTGGCCATGGATCAGGGGCGCTTCCAGCCGCGCAAAATTCTGGCCGGATTGAAATATAAAGGCCGCACGGAAGTGCTGGACGGCTTGGCTGAAAAAGACAAGGTGGTGGTCAGCGGACAATTCCTGATCGACTCTGAAAGTGCCTTGCGGGAATCCTTCCGCAAAATGCAGCGCATGCAGATGCCGCTTGCTCTTTTAGACATGACGGATGACCAGCTGGCGATGATCGACCATCTGATTGATGCCGCCATTTATATCCAAAAAGAGCTGACGACCGGACGCACACCCAATCCGAATATGATTATGCCCGCCATCACGCTGGGCGATCATTTGATGCCCGTCTTCCGTGGCACCAAGCTGCAGTTTGTTTTGGAAGATGCGGAAATGGCACTCAAAGCCGCACAGGACAATGTGACCGATAAGGAATGGCAAACCAGCCTGAATGATCTGGTCACAGCGCTCAAACCATGGCTGCTGGAGGGCAAACCCCAGCACTATAAATCCAAAGGGCTGCAATTCTATATGGCGCACGGTCTGGACACCTATTGGCTCCAGCTGGGCGATGCGATGGAAAACCCATACGGCGAAGGTCATCCGATGAAAATCGACTGGCCGGACAAGGTAGAGGCCGAAGCCCCTGAAATAACCGAAATGCCCGCAGGAGGTGCACATGCCAACCACTGATCCCAACCAGACGCGCGACCCCTCGCAATCCTTTGTGGCGAAAGTCATTGAGTATTCGGTCAATAACCAGCTGCTGATTATTGTGATGATGATCGCATTATTGGTGGCGGGCATTCTGGCGGTGCAGAAAACCCCGCTGGATGCCATCCCCGATATGTCGGATACGCAGGTGATTATCCGCACCGATTTTGTCGGGCAGTCACCGCAGATTGTTGAGGATCTGGTCACATATCCGCTCTCGACCACGATGTTAGGGCTACCGGAAACCAAAAATGTGCGCGGCTTTTCGATGTTCGGCACATCCTTTGTCTATATCATTTTTGAAGACAAAATCGACCAGTATTGGGCGCGGAGCCGCGTGATCGAGGCGCTGTCCAAAATTCAGGGCGATCTGCCGCCCAATGTCGTGCCGCAGATCGGCCCCGATGCCACAGGTGTGGGCTGGGTCTATCAATATGCGCTGATTGATAAAAGCGGCGATCATGATCTCTCTGATCTGCGCAGTTTGCAGGACTGGTTTTTAAAATTCGAGCTGGCGACCGTGGACGGCGTATCGGAGGTGGCCTCGGTCGGCGGGTTTGTCAAAGAATACCAGATCCTCATTGATCCCAACCGTCTCCGTGCCTTTGATATTCCCTTAAAGCGCCTGATGGAAGCGGTTAAAAGCGCCAGTATGGATGCCGGAGGCCGCGTCATTGAAAAAGCCGAGATGGAGCTGATGATCCGCTCCAAAGGCTATGTCACCGATATCAGCCAGCTTAAAAAGATTGTTCTCTATGCCAGAGACGGCACCCCTGTGAAGCTGGAGGATGTTGCCCGCGTGATTGAGGGGCCGGAGCTGCGGCGCGGCGTGACCGAGCTAAACGGCGAAGGTGAAGTCGTGGCTGGCGTTGTTGTGATGCGGGCCGGCGAGAACGCTTTGCATGTGATTGAGGGCGTAAAAGAAAAACTGGCCGAGCTGCAGCAAGGCCTGCCCGAAGGCGTGGAGATCGTCCCTGTTTATGACCGCGCCCCGCTGATTGAAGGCGCTGTGAATTATCTCACCGACACGCTGATCAAACAGGCGATCATTGTCTCGCTGGTGGTGTTTATCTTTTTGCTGCATGTCCGCTCGGCCTTTGTCGCGCTGATTGTGCTGCCGCTTGGCGTCTTGGGCGCATTTATCATTATGTCGGCGCAAGGCATCACCGCCAATATCGTCTCGCTGGGCGGGATTGCGATTGCGATTGGGACAATGGTGGATGCCTCGATTGTCATGGTCGAAAACGCGCACAGGAAGCTGGCGGAGCTATCGGAGGATGCGCCAAAAGACCAAAGGCACAAAGCCATACTGGATGCCGCCAAGGAAGTCGGCCCTGGGCTGTTTTTCTCGCTGCTGATTATCACGATCTCCTTCCTTCCTGTACTGGCGCTCACAGGGCAATCCTACCGCCTGTTTTCACCGCTGGCCTTCACCAAGACCTATGTGCTGGGCTTTGCCGCCATTTTATCGGTGACGGTCATTCCGATCCTTATGCTCTGGATGCTGCGCGGTAAAATCAAAAAGGCCGAAGTCAATCCGGTCAATGCGGGGCTATTAAAGCTCTACCGTCCGCTCCTGCGCCATGTGCTGGCCAAACCCGCGCTGACAATTATTGTCACCATTGCCTTGATCGCAAGCATGGCCGTGCCGATTATGCGCACAGGCTCGGAATTCATGCCCGCGCTGTATGAGGGCGAATTGCTTTATATGCCGACCACTTTGCCTGGGGTGTCGATCACCAAGGCCAAGGAAATCCTGCAGCAGACCAACCGCATGATCAAGGATGTGCCGGAAGTCCATCACGTATTCGGCAAGGTTGGCCGCGCTGATACCGCCACGGATCCGGCACCGATTTCGATGATCGAGACATGGATCAAACTCAAACCGCGCGAGGACTGGCGTAAAGGCATGACGCCGGAGGATTTGATCAAGGATATGAATGCCCGCGTCAAATTGCCTGGGGTAGTCAATTCATGGGGTTATCCGATCAAAATCCGTATGGATATGATCTCGACGGGAATCCGCACGCCCATCGGCATTAAAATTTCCGGCGATCATCTCGACACCATAGGCCGCGTGGCTTTGGATATTGAGGCTGCGATCAAAGACGTTGACGGCACACGCTCCGCTTTTGCCGACCGCGTTACAGGCGGGAAATATCTGGAAGTGACCCCAGACAGAGACGAACTGGCGCGGCGCAATATTGATCTGGGCGTATTCCAGAATATTATCGGCACGGCACTTGGCGGCATGAAAATGTCGGAATCCATTCAGGGGCGTGAGCGCTATAACATCATGCTGCGCTATGACCGCCCGTTTCGCGAAGACCCAGAGGATCTGTCTGATATTTTGGTCCCCACACCCCAAGGCCAGCATATCCCGCTGGGTGAGCTGGCGAAGATCGAATTCGTCGAAGGCCCGCCAATGATCAAGTCGGAAAATGCACGGCTGACAGGCTGGGTCTTTGTCGATATTGAGGACCGCGATATCGGCTCCTATGTGAAAGACGCGCAAATCGCCGTGCGCGATAATGTCGATCTTCCTGCGGGCTATGCCGTGGAATGGTCAGGCCAGTTTGAACAGATGCTGGAGGCGAAAAAACAGCTCTCTATCGCCATCCCCGCCGCTGGCTTTGCCATCTTTGTTTTGCTGATGATTTATTTCGGACGCACCGACCGGACGCTGATGGTGATGCTCTCGCTGCCTGTGGCCATGGTCGGCGGGATGTGGGCGATTTATCTGGCGGATTATAATCTCTCGGTTGCCGCTGGCGTGGGCTTTATCGCGCTCGGCGGGCTGGCGGTCGAAACCGCCACAATCATGATGGTCTATATCGATTTGCGGGTGCGTGAAACCAGCCCCGCCACCAAAGAGCAACTCAGCGAAGCTGTCTTTGAAGGCGCGTTGATGCGCATCCGGCCTGTGTTAATGACGGTGATTACCGAATTTGCCGGATTGCTTCCGATCTTTATTTTCGCCGGATTAGGCGCGGATGTAATGCGCCGCATTGCCTTGCCGATGGTCGGCGGCATGATCACCACCACGCTGCTCACCCTGATCGTCATTCCCGTTATTTACTATCTCTGGGAAGGCCGTCGTTACAAAACAGCCAAAACGGAGGATGCGTGATGTACGAAAACATGCCTGAAGCCATTATTATCAGCATTATTTTAGTGCTGGTCACCAGTTCTCTCTTTTATGAGATATTGGGGATCGCCTTAAAGGTGGTTGCCAAGCATGATCTGCGCAATCGTCCGCTCATGATGTTTTTGGTAGTCGCCGTGTTCTCGGCGCACACCGTTGCCGTCTGGATATACGGCACGGTCTATTGGGTGATGGTGCATACATTCGGCGCAGAGCCGTTAAGCGGCATCGCGCATGACAATTTCTTTGGCTACATCTATTTTTCAGCCGCCACCTATTCATCGCTCGGTATAGGCGATGTTTTCCCGCATGGAGCTATGCAGTTCATCACCGGAGTTCAGGTTTTAAACGGCCTCGTCCTTATCGGATGGTCTGTCACGGTGACTTATTTTGCCGTGCAAAAGCTGTGGGACGTTCACTTACCAACCATCAACTCAAAGGAGAAAAACCAATGAAATCACTTAGAAATACACTCTACTTAAGCGCTGTTGCCCTTATAGGGCTGGCTTTTGTGCCGCCCGCGTTAGCTGAAGAAGATGCACACGCACACCACAAACATGAGATGGAAGCACATCATAGTGAAGATGCTGTCATGGGCAAAGGTGTGGTTCATAGCGTTGATCTGGAAAACCGGAAAATCAATCTCTCGCACGAACCGATCCCCGCACTCAAATGGCCTGAAATGACCATGGATTTAGATGTGGCCGATGGCGTGGATATAGACGCTCTGAAGCCGGAGCAAAATATCCATTTTCACATCGTGCTGGGCGAAGACAAGGTTTACCGGATCACCAAAATTATGACGCCGGAAACTGGCCAGCAATGTGAAGCTGGCATGGATTGTCCGATGCACAAGGATATGAAGCACGGCGGCGATGACGGCCATGACGGACACCAACACTAAGAAAGGACTAAAACAATGATGGGCATTGAAATCATACCAAACTGGCACCCGATCTTCGTGCATTTCACGGTGGCGCTGTTAAGCATATCGGCGCTGTTTTATCTGGCCGGACTGGTTTTAAGAAAGCCAAATCTGCTGGTGGTGGCGCGGTGGAACCTCTGGATCGGTGCTGGCATCACAGTCGGCACGGTTTTGGCTGGTTTCTATGCCTATAACACCGTGGCGCATGACGGGCCATCCCACGCAGCGATGACCGACCACAAGAATTGGGCGCTGGTCACAGCGTCCATATTCGGCGTTCTGGCGATCTGGTCACTGGCCAAACATCTCGGCGCAAAATCCGTCAGCTCCGGCTTTGTTTTTTTGATCCTGCTGGCCTCCGGCCTGTTGGCCGTGACCGGATATAAGGGCGGTGAAGTCGTTTACCGCCACGGCATGGGCGTGATGCGTATGCCGGAGGTTTCCGGCGATGGCGGTCACGGAAGCCATGCGCATGGCGAGGATGCTGGCGCAGGACACCACGGCGCGGCAGAAGCAGATCCACACGGCGATGCTGGTCACCATGGCGCTGAGACGGAAAAACCCGCTGAAGAAGGCGCACATGATGATCACGGAGGGCATCCGCATTAAGGGCTTGACCTTGGAGCATACTCTAAGGTGTACGCTCCCAGACATAAGGATTGAATAATGGCAGATATGACGATTGGACAATTAGCGAGAGAAAGCGGTGTGAGAACGGACACGATCCGTTATTACGAGATGCTGAAGCTCATCGAGCCTGTTGGCCGGACAAACTCCGGCTACAGGCTTTATGATGCCGAGTCCTCCGCGCGGGTGGCCTTTATCAAACGCGCCAAATTGCTGGGCTTTAAACTCTCTGAAATTCAGTCGCTGCTTGAGCTGCATGCATCAGACGTCGGCACCGCCCAGGATATGCTGGATCTTACAGAAACCAAAATTCGAGAGGCACAAAAAGATATTGAAGATTTGATGGCGATGAAGAAAAGCCTCGAAGATCTGGCAGCAGAATGTCCAGGCGGCGATCTGCCTTTGAGCGATTGCCCGATAGTTACGTTTTTACACTCAAACCACAAACATGAAGGGAAATGATGTGGAGCATAAAAACAAAAAATCATGGTGGAAAACGCCATTTGGCATGGCTTGCACGGCTATTTTCCTGATCGCGCTCTTTGTTCTGATCCAAGACCATGCGGCGCATATCGGCAATTACTGGATATGGCTGATCCTGCTGGCTTGCCCGCTCGTGCATATTTTCATGCATGGACATCATCATAAACGCACCAATAACGAAAAGGAGAAAGATGATGAACCACAAGAGCGATCATAAAAGCGGCTGTTGCGGCGGCGACAAACACCACGATCACAGCCAGCCGGAGAAAGAAAAAGACGGCTGCTGTGACAGCGAAGCCAAAAAGCCGGACACAGACAAAACTGAAAAACAAGGAGGTTGCTGCGGCAGCAAAAATTAGATGGATCACTCACAACACGGCAAATCGGCCCAATACGAAAAAAACTCTCTAACGCTCACCGGAGCCGTCGCCATGGGAACGGGCGTTATGATCGGCGCTGGGATATTTGCCCTAACCGGACAGGTGGCGGAACTGGCGCGGGAATGGTTCCCGTTGGCCTTTCTCGTTGCTGCGGTGATCGCCGGATTTAGCGCGTATTCCTACGTCAAAATGTCCAATGCCTATCCAAGCGCAGGCGGCATCGCCATGTTTTTAGAAAAAGCCTATGGCAAAGGCACGATGACCGCTGCCTGTGCGCTGTTGATGTATTTTTCCATGGTCATCAATGAGAGCCTGGTGGCCCGCACGTTCGGCACCTATACGCTCCAGCTCTTTGATGTCGGCAAGGATAGCTGGCTTGTTCCGGCGCTTGGCGTTGGTCTGCTCCTGTTTACCTTTGTCGTGAATATTCTGGGCAATAAATTCATTCAGACATTTTCCTTCTTTATGGCCTTTATCAAGATCGGCGGTCTGGCGCTGCTAGCCGTTGGCGGTCTCTGGGCATCCGGCTTTGATTTTGAGAGCATTTCCGTTGCACCAGAGAACACCACGGCCACCGGATTTTTAGGCGCGGTGGCGCTGGGGATACTGGCCTATAAAGGCTTCACCACCATCACCAATAGCGGCGGTGAAATTAAAGAGCCGCATAAAAATGTAGGCCGCGCGATCATCATTTCTCTGGCGATTTGTGTGGCTGTTTATATGCTGGTTGCCCTCGCGGTTGGCGGCAATTTGACGATTGATGAGATTGTGAGAGCCAAGGATTACGCGCTGGCGGAAGCGGCACGTCCGGCCTTCGGGCAAAGCGGTCTGTGGATCACGGTCGGCTTTGCGATTGTGGCGACGGTTTCCGGCGTGATTGCCAGTGTTTTTGCCGTCTCGCGGATGCTGGCTATGCTCACCGATATGAAGCTGGTGCCACATTCTCATTTCGGCATGCCAGGGGATATTCAAAAACACACGCTGGTCTATACGATTGTCATCGCCATTTTGCTGACTGTTTTCTTTGATCTTAGCCGCATCGCCTCGCTTGGCGCGATTTTCTACATCATCATGGATATCGCCATCCATTGGGGCGTGTTCCGGTATTTGCGCAAAGAGATCAACGCCAACGCCGCCATTCTTATCACAGCCATCGTGCTGGATGTGGTTGTGCTGGGCGCGTTTCTGTGGGTCAAAGCCCAGAGCGATATGCTGGTGATCTGGGCGTCGATTATCGGTCTGATTTTTGTCTTCGCCGGAGAGCATATCTTCCTCAAACATTACAAAGAAGAAAAGGAATAAACCATGAGCGATTGTTGCCACAGCCACGAGCATAAAGAGCCAGCTCCGCTACCGGAGGGCGTGGATCCGAACGAGATCACCTATATCTGCCCGATGCACCCAGAGGTCGTTCAAAAAGGCCCTGGGACTTGCCCCATATGCGGCATGGCGCTGGAGCCGGAAACGATGACGGGCGATGAAGGCGAAAACCCAGAGCTGACAGATTTCAGACGGCGGTTCTGGGTCTGTCTGATCCTGACCATTCCGGTGTTTATTCTGGAGATGGGATCGCATTTGCTGGGCTTTCATGAGTTTATGGACGGCACGACTTCCAACTGGATCCAGCTTGTCCTCGCCACGCCTGTTGTTTTATGGGCGGGCTGGCCGTTCTTTGAACGCGGCTGGGCATCGGTCAAAAGCCGCAACCTCAATATGTTCACACTGATCGCTATGGGAACGGGCGTAGCGTGGATTTACAGCGTTGCGGCAACTGTCACGCCGGATATCTTCCCCGATTCCTTCAGGGGCGAAAGCGGCGCAGTGCCAGTATATTTTGAAGCGGCGGCGGTGATCGTGACTTTGGTCTTGCTGGGGCAAATACTGGAGCTTAAAGCGCGGGAACGCACAGGCGGTGCGATTAAAGCCTTGCTGGGGCTGGCCCCCAAAACCGCACACCGGATTGATGACAACGGCGATGCGCAGGAAATTGCCATCGAAGATATTCAGGTCGGTGACCATTTGCGGATCCGTCCAGGCGAAAAAGTGCCAGTGGACGGCGTTGTGAGTGAAGGCAGCAGCCATATTGATGAATCCATGGTCACAGGCGAACCGATGCCTGTCGAAAAACAGGCCGGATCCAAGGTTATAGGAGCCACGGTCAACGCCAACGGCTCGATCATTATCCGCGCTGAAAAAGTCGGGCGCGATACGATGCTGGCGCAGATCGTTAAAATGGTGGCGGACGCGCAGCGGAGCCGCGCTCCTATTCAGCGCATGGCCGACCTTGTCGCGGGCTGGTTTGTGCCGATTGTCATTGTGATCGCCATCATCGCCTTTATTGTCTGGTCGCTGGTTGGCCCAGCTCCGGCCTTTAGCTACGCCTTGATTGCCGCCGTCAGCGTTTTGATTATCGCCTGTCCGTGCGCTTTGGGACTGGCCACGCCCATGTCGATTATGGTGGGCGTCGGTCGCGGCGCAAAGGCTGGTGTTTTGATCAAAGACGCCGAAGCGCTGGAAACCATGGAAAAGGTGGACACGCTGATTGTCGATAAAACAGGAACGCTCACACAAGGCCGACCGGCCCTGACCGATATTATCACTGCAGACGGCTTTGAGGAGAGCGAGTTGCTCACCATTTCTGCGGCGTTGGAACAAGGCAGTGAACACCCGCTGGCCGAGGCGATTGTCCGCGCCGCCCATGATCAGGATCTGGAATTGCCCAAAGCGCTGGATTTTGAGGCCATAACAGGCAAAGGCGTGAAAGGTCAGGTCAGCGGTGCCAAGGTCGCGCTTGGTAACAGTAAAATGATGGAAGCCATAGGCGCGGATATAACGCCCCTTACGGAAGGAGCGGATAATTTACGGGCGCAAGGCGCGACAGCCATGTTTGTGGCCGTGAACGGCAAGGCGGCGGGCGTTATTGCCGTCTCCGACCCGATCAAAGATACCACGCCGGAGGCTATTCAAAACCTTCATAAAGCGGGTTTAAAGATCGTGATGCTGACCGGAGATAACGAAACGACCGCCCGCGCGGTGGCAGAAAAGCTCGGCATTGATGAAGTGCATGCCGATGTAATGCCGGAGGATAAAAGCCGCATTGTCGGAGAGCTGCGTGATAAAGGCGCAGTCGTGGCCATGGCCGGAGACGGTGTGAATGATGCGCCCGCACTGGCGGCTGCGCATGTCGGTATTGCCATGGGAACCGGAACCGATGTTGCCATGGAAAGCGCGGGCGTAACGCTGCTGCGCGGTGATTTAAACGGTATTGCCGAGGCGATCAATCTCTCCCGCGCCACCATGCGCAATATCCGGCAGAACCTGTTTTTCGCGTTTATCTATAACGCTGCGGGCGTGCCGATTGCCGCAGGTGTTTTGTATCCGGTCTTCGGGATTTTACTCTCACCCATTTTCGCCGCTGCCGCCATGTCGCTGAGTTCCGTCAGCGTAGTCGGCAATGCGCTGCGTTTAAATTTAACAAAAATATGAGGCTAACCATGAGCAATATTCTAACAGATATACAAAACCAACTTTTTGAAAATATAGATGATCTTGAAGTCATTATGGCGCAAGGCGGGCCGATCTCTGAAGCTCATATTGATGATGGTGACCAATTGCTGGTCGATGTGAAGCGCAAGGCCGAGCATAAAAAAGAAGTTCAAAGCAAAAAACTAAACATACAAACCAGATTCAGCTTCTCTACGTCTTACCAACCCTCTCAACTTACGGCCACCAGCCCAGACCCAGCGCATAAGCTGAGCTGGAACATTATGGTGGTTCTGACGGTTAATAACGCGGCGCAGAGTTGAGCGCTGTAACGCGCCTGACCCTAAATTGTAGGTGAATGATACAAGCGCATCAAACTGCCCATCCGTTAATGGCACTGTAATCAAACGCAGGACGGCACGTTCTGCAATTTGAGCATCTAGACGCAGTAATTCCTCAGCCTCGCCTTGAGTGATCCCGCCAGAGAAATCCTCGCCCTTTTTGACAACGTGGCCGTAGCCGATTGTGGGGTATCCTGCAGGGCAAAAATAAACGGTTGGAGAGAAGCCCTCGAACCGTTTGATTAAGTCTATACCTTCTTGTGTAATATGACGCATATTAACCTCCGTTAAATGTTAATGTTTCTCCAGCGTTGCAATGACCGTTAGTTTTTTATCGCCGCTCGTAAATACGCCCCAAAACTGCTCTTGGTCTAAAACCATTTTGCGATCAATTTTCAGTTTAAATTTATCGACCTTATATTTTAGTGCTAAGGGGAAGTCGGCCAGATCATAAAATGCTGTTCTGGCCAATCCGACTTGCTTTACGACTGCTTGATAATGATCCAGCAAGCATTCAATTTCACGATCTGAACATTGATCGCTCGTCATATCCTCAATCATGGCTTTGTAATAAATTTTTGACATTGTTCATCCTTTCTTTTGTGTCATCAGTAACGCTTCGTTTCGGAACTTAATCAACTGAATAAGATGTTATTATTCAGCTATTTGAACGGAATTTTGAAAGCGCTCTCTGACCAAACCAAAACGACATAACTGCAGCAAAAAGAGCCTGAGTTTCAATATCCCAAATGGCGATCAAACTGTCCGTGATGGGTGCGCCACTATCGAGTAGATTGAGCAATGCTGATATTTTGACGGTCGCAAATAAAGCGAAGAATGCGTATGTCAAAATCGGGCGGACAGATGCTCTTAAGGCTTCAACCCAGCGCACACCACTAGGCTGGCTTGCGTGTTTATAAAGAGCTTGGCTTTCTGAAATATCAGCCTGCACATGGATTTCTTCCAAGCGCTGATTATGCCCTTGTTTTTGTGCCTCCATCTGCCGATCAAGAATGGCAAGCTCATGTTTTTTGTCACTACGATCCTGCCAGATATTCAGAAAGTCTGGGAACGCAGATGAAATAAAGCCGATAAGGCTTCCAAGTAATGTAAGCATAGTATTTTCTCCTTTTTGAGTTGTTGAAATTGGTTATTTAGGGGTACGTAAAAATTTGAGGTCGTCGCGAATATCAATGATCTGCACCTTTATAGCGGCGAGATCTTCGCGCATTTCGCCAACGACTTTGCGTCCGGTGATGTCATTATTGACTTGGTTTTCAACGTTACTCAGTCGGGCGTTTAAAACAGCGATACGTGTGCTGATCCATGATGTCAGCTTTACGAGCGCAACAAGTATGGCCAAACTGTGAGCGATAATGCCCACAGCCAAGCCCCATTCTGCAGGGGTCATGCTTTTTCTCCTTAGTTAGTTTTGTTTTTTAGATATCGGCGGTATGCACCAGCGGATTTTCAACGACAGAGGCAATCTCAATAAGATCGCCACGTGGCTTGATGGCTGTGACACGCGCCAGCACAGCCCAATCCTCTCCTATGCCAAAGGAAAAGTGCGTGCGCTCTTGTTTACTCCCTGTGTAGGGCGTGAAGTCTAATTCTTCCCCCAGCATGACTTGCCGTTGATTTGTACCTGCTGTGACCAACCACGGCCCGCTGACTGATCCGTCTTTCTTACGCAGCACAATGTAATGACTATTACCTTCGCTAAAACTCACGCTTTCCGATAAATCCAAATACGGATAATCATAAGCGACCATATCTCCCGCTTCGCCCCAGCGTGGCATATCATGAGAGATGGCAATCAAATCACCATAGGTCGGGATTAATCCCTCCAGCTCCGTTTTGAAACTCACCATCCGCCTGCGATAGCGATTGGCGGCAGCCATATAGAGACCTTCACGAATGGCATGGGTTTTGTCTGTACTGCCAAAGAGCGATACGGTTGCAGGTTGCTCGACACTGCTGTCGGGTAGGCTGACTGTTACCTCATCGGGCTTCCATGTTTTTTCGTTGAAGAATTCAACCGTGACACTATCCGCCGTATCTTCCCCCGGCATTACATAGTCGATTTTGAAACTGCCCTTAACGATATTACGAGGCGAGAACAATGCCACAGGAAGAGTTTTCGGTTCATCCCGCACAAACCGCACCAGTCCGCCTTGGAGAAAGGCAACAGCACGGCCACAGCGTGCCACTTGGGATAACGCATCCCACACGGTGAGTTTACGGTCGAACACGCCGTTAAATGTATCACCGCGAGCCGTCCAAATTGCATCCAAGGCGACCAGCGCCTGCAGATCAATACGGCTATCCTCCAGCTTTGCCCCATAGTTGCTTTTGAGAATATCAGCGCATGCCCATGCAATCGAGCGTGTAGCTTGCGGTTCAGACCAGCCAGTCACACTATCCCAGATCGGCAATTTACGGGTGACGATGCAATTGACCATACGGGATGAGCGTTGCGACAAATTATCCGTTGCCCGCATTTTCATGGCCAGAAGCGTGACATTGCCAAAATCATCATCGTGGGCCAGATGGGCTTTAAGTGCATTCCAGTTGAGATCACTGCCTGCACGGGCGGACATATCCTTGGCATTGGTGCGGATGGCCCGCACTTCATAACGTCCGGCAGGCACGGTGTATTTGTAAGTCTTTCGAATAGCGGTGTTGGTATTATCTGTAATGCTCTCTGATCCCAGATTAAACCAACTCCCCAGCGCCACGCCGTCATCATCTATCAAACGGGCTTCCACATCCCATGAGGCGGTGCGACTGTTCAAACCGCCACTGTCATTGGCGTAATAAAGACCTTTTGGCAGGATCATATCCAGCGCCAATAAAGTCGTTTGGGTTTCAGATGGATTGGCAACAAACGGCCCGATCCAATCCCCGCCGTCACCCGTGCTTAATAATTCCTGCCCTGCGATTTCGGGCGCAGTCACGACATCCGTATCAAAGAGTGTTACATTCCCACCCGGGCTGATGATTTCATACTCAATCTCTGCAAACGAACTGATCGGCGTATCTTCAATACGGATGGCCTCTAAATCGTATTCACCCTGACCGATGACATGGAGCTGGAATAAAAATTGGTCGTTATTCACAAACTCCGCATAAGGCGTTGCCCCGAAATCGGGATAGACAACATGGCGACCGTAGACCACAGGGATCGGCTCACCAAGGCGGGCTTGATTGCCCTGTGCCTGCAGGGAATATGTCGGGCTGGGACTGGTCGCATTGTAATTACTGATTGCCGAGCTTGGCATAGGCGGCGGAATAAGTGCATTGACCAGCGCCGATCCTGCCAAAGCAATCCCAGCCGTTAATAGTGATGTCCCAATCGCACTGGTGACACCCAGCGTTCCTGCCAACGCTGCTCCTGCATAAGGCGCGGCCACCATCACAGCAATGGTTAAAACGGTACGTAGAATTTTACCGCCACCACCACCGCCTTGGGGCAAAGCGATAAAGCTCACCACCGTATCTTTTGTAATCACCGCCAGCGCCCAGTCTTTCCGCAAAACAGGCTCACCATCCACAAGGCATAAAGTTGGCTTTGAGAATTCAACAATGCCTCGCTCATCCAGCCAACCACGCACGGTCTGACCGATACGGGGTTCAAACAGATCAACATTTTGATGCAGATGAAACGGATTATGATGAATGGCAATTTGCGCCATGGTTATTCCCCAATGTAGCGATAATAATTTTCAACTTTCCAGCCCGTGAGAGCCAAGCTATGCAGGTTTTGAAAAACCACCCCAGCGCCTTGCATACAGTGGAGCATGCCGCCACCGTCAATATCGAGCCAGATCCCGACATGGATCGGATGGCGAGATTGACGCATCAGGGCAATGTCACCTTCCATCGGTTTATGCACCACATCCCAATTTGCCCTCTCAGGGTGTGCATCAATGGTTTTAATCAGCTGACGCAGATTGTTTTCCTGCACGGGAATAATGGTTAAATCCCGCCCATATAGCCGTTTATGGATCGCCACGACTAAGCCCCAGCAATCATAAGCCTCAGGGCCGTCTGATGCGACAACCCATGGCTTGCCGATATAGTCTGTTGCCCAATGTGTCATCGTGTCAGCCCCGCAAAACGTAAAGCGTTATATGTTTCTGATGGGAAGGCTTTATTCCCGACATCAAGCATGCGGGCTTTGCCAGTCACACGAGAAGCATCGGCGCTGACTTCCGTTAACACCAGTGTAAATGGAGGGTCCATTTGCGGCCCTTCCAAATCGTCTGACAAATACGGGCGATAGGTGATTTCGATCTTATCTTGGCTTTCTGCTGCCCGATCCAAATGAGTCACAATCTCACGGCTGACATTATCCAGCGTGATGGATATTTCAGGCACAGGCGCAGTATCAACAGGCGGTAATTCCAGATCAAACCCCATGGCGATAAACTCAACCATTTCAAAAGCGTTTAATGGCGCTGTCGCCTCCATGCGGGCGGTGAGGTTTTGATTATCACGCACGACCCGAATGGCGATGGGTTGGGAATCATCATCCACAAAAGACGGATGGCGCAATTCCAGCGTATGCAGGATCACAACGTCACTGGGCGCGGAAGCATAAGCCTCGCGCAAGGCAAGGGAAAGAGTATCATTTGGCATCTTGGTTATTACTCGGATAGATTTTGAAAATAGGTTTCGAAGGCATGTTTCATACCGTGCACCGTCAAATACGGTGTTGTTGCATGACGCTCAGTAATGATTTTCTCAACATCAAAGCACCGTTGAACATGCGCCCGCACGGCATCAGCCAGAAAGACAATCATGGTTGATGTAAGCGTCACAAATCCGTTTTCTGATTTCCAGTTGACGATATAGTCAGGATCTTCCTTGGCAATAATCCGTGCCGCCATTAACCGTTGCTGTGACAAATCATCCGTTTGAATATCAATGCCGTTGACCGATATTCCTCCGAAGAGTTTTTCATCACGGCATAGCGTAATGGATCGAGTCACCAACTCAGCTTTTTCTGCTTCCAAAGCGACCAGTTCATCCGGCGTGTATTCAACAAGATCGCCTTCATGGATTTTCCAATCCGGTTTGCAGTCATCTGGACAATCCATCCATGTTAACGGCGGAGCAACCGGAAACGCTTTGGCCTCAACCTGAATTACAATTTCATTATTTATAAGAGCTTTCTTCATGTTAACCGTACATCTCCACTATCACTATTCCTGCTATACCCCGTTGCTGAGCATAGTAACCATAACCACCTGCGCCGACTGTAACCGTGACTGATGGATCTGGATTGGCTACGACCCCAATACATAATCCACCATCACCACCTATATAGTAAGCGGCTTCACCTTTGCCCTGTCCGTAATTGCCAACTAAGTTAAGTCTTCCAATGAGTTTTAATGTTCCGCCAACGCCTTGACCGTCTGAACCGGCTGATCCATTTGTAGCTCTGGCCCCACCTGTTGCACTAATATATGATCCGAATGAAGATGTTCCTCCTGCGCCACCGGCGATACTGCCTTGGTTACCTCCACCACCTCCACCCACAAGATAAACACGCACAAATTTGCATGCGGCAGGCTTTGTCCAGGTGCCTGATGATGTAAAAACTTCTGTTCCGATAAAGCCTGAACCCAAACTATCCAGATGGTTTTTGATAACTTCCGCATCGGGAAATTTATCAGGCGTACCAGCCGTCATTTCTGCCTGAGTTGCTTTTTCGACGATCCCTTTGGCTTCAGTAGTTGCATCGGGAATGGTTGGGACGGTTGCGGTAATGACCAGCGCTTCATCACCACCATCATTTTGAACGGAAAGAACGATATTGTTGCCTGCAATAATTTTGCTATCAAGCGTTCCTGTTGTTGTGTCATCAGCCGATATTTTAACCTGCCCGGAAATAGCAACCGCTTCGTCTCGTGCCAGCTCTGCACCGCTTTGGGCTGCCTCCGCCTGATCAACGGCATCGATCAAATCAATACCGGCCTGAGCAATTTGATCCGTAATATCTTTGACGGATTTTGCCACGGATTTAACGGAGCCATTTTCGGTTGTGATCGTGGCCGCATCATCACCATGGATAATATCGTGCAAGACATTGCT
>CAXGMH010000012.1:0-35984 GCA_964010795.1 uncultured Alphaproteobacteria bacterium | reverse complement strand
TGAACGACAGATTTTCAAAGACAGGATCGACACTATAACGCACCATTGCGTCTTTAACGGATAGTAATAGTTTAGCAGGCATAAATCCCTTTATTTTGTTGTTGTTATTATTTCACAATCAAAGCTTACCAATATCCTGAATTCTCGGATATTTATACTGCACTGCGAAACAAGTGCTTGTTCCTGATTGGCCTTATCATGTGTTATAATAAAATTATACTTTAATTTTAGGAGTTTCTCTCATGCCCTCACAAGAAGACATCCGAAATAACGAAGACTACCAAACCCTCATTCGTGAACGCTCCAAAAGCAAATGGAGTTTAGCCGCACTGATGCTCATTGTCTATTACGGCTTTATCACAGTGCTCGCCTTTAAACCTGAATTGTTTGCCAGTCCCATCGGTGACGGCCCGACAAGTCTGGGTATCGTCACAGGTTTGGGTGTTATTGTATTCAGTTTTTTAATCACAGGCTATTACGTTCACAAGGCCAATACTGTCTTTGAACCTTTGACCAAAAAGATTCAGGAACAAGCAGGCATTCATGACCCTCATGCCTGATTTGTAAGAGCCCGACTTTTACAAGCTAAGAACTAAGAAAACAAGAACGTTTTTAACTCTCTCTCTATATAGAAAGGTCACGCGATGGAAACTGATATCAACATTATTGCAGTGAGTATGTTTTCAGCCTTTGTGCTTTTTACACTCGGCATTACCTACTGGGCATCAAAAAAGATGTCCTCTTCGAAAGAGTTCTACTCAGCCGGGGGAAACATCACAGGATTTCAAAATGGATTAGCAATTGCCGGAGACTATATGTCTGCGGCTTCTTTTTTAGGTATTTCCGGTTTGGTATTTGCCGCCGGATTTGATGGACTGATTTACTCCATCGGTTTCCTTGTCGGTTGGCCGATTATTCTGTTGCTGATTGCCGAGCCATTAAGAAATCTGGGACGCTACACATTCTCGGATGTCGCGTGTTTCAGGCTTCAGCAAAAACCAACCAGAATTCTGGCAGCTTCGGGAACGCTTGCCACAGTTATTTTATACCTAATCGCACAGATGGTAGGCTCAGGCAAGCTCATACAGGTTCTGTTTGGACTGGATTACATGGTGGCCGTTGCTATTGTCGGAACGCTCATGATGGTCTATGTCACTTTTGGCGGTATGATTGCTACCACATGGGTTCAGGTCATTAAGGCTGTATTGCTTCTGTGTGGTGCGACCTTGCTCGCAATTCTAGTCTTGTTGCACTTCAACTTTAATGTCGAGGCTTTGTTTGACGCAGCCATTGCAAAACACGATCAAGGCATAGCGATTATGGCACCCGGTGGTTTGGTTTCCGATCCGATCTCTGCCATCTCGCTCGGTCTTGCCTTGATGTTTGGTACAGCCGGCCTGCCGCATATCCTGATGCGTTTTTTCACCGTTCCGGATGCTAAACAGGCACACCGTTCGGTTTTCTATGCCACAGGGTTTATCGGCTATTTCTATATCCTGACCTTCATCATCGGTTTCGGCGCGATTGCCTTCCTACTTGGTAATCCTGAATATCTCAATGAAGCAGGTGGCTTGATCGGTGGCAATAATATGGCAGCCGTACAACTCTCCAGCGCTCTTGGCGGTGACGCGATGCTTGGCTTTATCTCGGCTGTTGCTTTTGCAACCATTCTTGCCGTGGTATCGGGCTTGACCCTATCGGGCGCCTCAGCCATCTCTCATGACCTATACGGCAGCGTCTTCCGCAAAGGTGAGCGTGATGAAAAGGCAGAGATCCGAGTCTCTCGTATTGCCACAATCGGCCTTGGTATACTCGCCATCATATTAGGTATCGTTTTTGAAAAACAAAATGTTGCCTTCATGGTAGGTCTGGCCTTTGCGATTGCCGCAAGCGCAAACTTCCCGATCTTGCTTTTATCCATGTATTGGAAAAAACTGACCACACGTGGTGCCGTGATCGGTGGCTGGCTCGGCCTTCTTACAGCCGTTATTCTTGTGATACTCGGTCCGATTGTTTGGGTTGATGTCTTCGGCAATGCCGAGGCGGTCTTCCCATACAAATATCCGGCTCTGTTCTCCATGAGTGTCGCCTTTATCGGTATCTGGCTATTCTCGGTCACAGATAATTCCGATAGAGCAAAAAGCGAAAGAGCGATCTTTGACGATCAATACTTCCGCGCTCAAACAGGGATCGGTGCCGAAAAAGCTTCAAAGCACTGAGGCAACTCAGGCCTAACGCCTGATACGCAATAAATCTAATAACGGGGAAAGCGGCTTATTCAGGCCGCTTTTTTCCATTGTGCAAAGTAACGATCAGCATCAAACCCTAATAAAATCGTATCACCATCAACAATAAGCGGACGCTTAACCAAAGACGGATTGTCCTGAGCCGATTGTAAAGCTTTGCCTTCATCCATACTTTCACGCATATCTTCAGGAAGTTTGCGCCAGCTCGTACCCTTGCGGTTTATCACTTGTTCCCAGCCATGCACAGCACAAGCCTTTTTCAATACATCCAAATCAGCACCCTGCTTTTTATAATCATGAAAGCTGTATTCAATGCCGTGCTCATCAAACCATGCAAACGCCTTTTTCATGCTGCCGCAATTCTTTATGCCGTAAATTGTAATCATATCTTACTCCTTCAAAACCTATGTTTGTCTTTGCCTTACTGCACTTTCAACATCAAGCACCTTATATATAGCTTTTGTGATGCGCGGTTCAACAGCCTGCATATCAACAAGCTCAAGTTCATCGAGTTTGCACCGCCTAAGCTCTGCAGCCCTGACCAACTGGCCCGTTATGTGATGCGCTTTTCTGAATGGCAGGCCCAGCTCTTTAACAAGCCAGTCAGCAAGATCGGTTGCCGTAGAATAGCCATTTCCTGCATCTGTCTTCATCTTTTCGGTATGAAACGAAAGAGACCCTATCATTCCGCACATCGCGCTCAAACAAAGGCTGAGTGTGTCAAATGCCTTAAACACAGCCTCTTTATCCTCTTGCATATCCTTATTATAACTCAACGGCAAAGCCTTCATCACCATAAGCATTTGCATTAAAAGGCCTGTTATCTGACCCGATTTTCCGCGAATAAGCTCTGCTGCATCGGGGTTCTTCTTTTGCGGCATGATCGAGCTGCCTGTTGTGAAATCATCACTCAATGTGACATACCCGAATTGCGCCGACGACCACAAGATCAACTCCTCTGCGAAACGAGACAAATGTGAAGCACAAATAGCACTGGCTGATAGAAACTCCAATACGAAATCCCTTGACGATACAGCGTCCATCGTATTACCGATAGGCGCCTTGAACCCCAGCGCTTCCGCCGTTTGCGCTCTATTAATCGGAAAAGATGTTCCAGCCAGGGCCGCAGCCCCTAACGGACAATAATCAAGACGATCTAGGCAACCTCCGAACCTCAGCCTATCTCGCGACAGCATTTGCTGCCATGCCCCAAGATGCCGCGCAACTGTCACTGGCTGCGCAATTTGTAAATGAGTAAAGCCGGGCATAATGCTATGCTCATGAATAGAGGCTTGCTTTGAAATAGTGTCAGCCAACCCTGTCAGCTGTGCCATAATTTCGGCAATTGCATCTTTCATCCAAAGCCGGAAAGCCGTAGCGACCTGATCGTTTCTTGATCTGGCCGTGTGCATTTTACCGGCTATATCACCGATAATCTCATGCAGACGCGCTTCGATATTCATATGAATATCTTCGAGATCTTCGCGAAAAGGAAAAGCGCCTTTCTCAATCTCTTCTTGGATTTGATGCAACCCCTTAGCGATAAGCGCAGCTTCCTCGTTTTTTATGATCGAGCAATCTGCAAGCATCGCAACATGGGCAAGCGAACCTTTTATATCATGGGCATATAGACGCTTATCGATATCTATAGATGCGTTAATTGCCTGCATCAACTCGCTTGGTGCCGTCTTGAAACGTCCACCCCACATAGGATTTCCATGCTCTTTTGAAGATGTCATGCCGCCACCCCATCACTTTTGCTTTTATATGTCTTAGATTTCGAGGCGGCCTTATAATTACTCTTCAACCGCAAGGCATTGATCCGAATGAATCCTTGCGCATCTTTCTGGTCATAGCCACCCTCTTCATCCATAGAGGAAAGGTCAGCATTATAAAGCGAGCAATCGGATTGACGCGCAATCGGATAGGCCTGCCCCTTATACAGCTTTAATATCACAGTGCCGCTTACATTCTTTTGAATGAAAGCATGGGTATGAAGCAGTACATCCATCTCAGGAGAAAACCAGAAGCCATTATAAATAACGTCCGCCATCTTCAAGGACAATATATCACGAATACGCATGACCTCTCTATCCAATGTCAGCCCCTCTATATCCTGATGCGCTTTCAATAAAATCTCACCGCCGGGTGTTTCATAAACACCTCTGGATTTGATGCCAACATAACGGTTTTCGACCATGTCCAGCCGGCCAATGCCATGCTTACTGCCCAGTTCATTAAGATAAGTAAATAGTGCAAGTGGCTCTTCTATGCTTTTGTCTTCCTGCTTGTTTTCAACACATACAGGATATCCCTGCTCAAAGGTAATCGTGATTACATCAGCAATATTGGGCGCGGTTTCTATAGAGGACGTATGTGAGTAAACACTCTCTTCGGCAACTATGGACGGATCCTCTAGCACTCCTGCTTCATGAGAAATATGGAGAAGATTCTCATCTTCGGAAAACGGTTTGGAAATACTCGCGCTCACAGGAATATTGTAGCGATCGGCATAGCTAAGAAGGTCTGTACGCCCCTTGAATGCCTCTATAAAGTCTGACATCTTCCAAGGTGCGATAATCTTGATATCAGGCGCCAAAGCATAATAGGCGTGCTCAAAACGGATCTGGTCATTGCCTTTTCCTGTTGCCCCATGCGCAACATATTCAGCCCCCTCTTGTTGTGCGATTTCAATTTGCGCTTTTGCTATCACAGGCCGTGCCAAAGCCGTGCCTTGCAGATAACGACCTTCATAAACTGCATGAGCTGCATAAGCAGGAAAAACATACTCTTTTAAAAAATCATGTTTTAAATCCTTGATATAGACCTTGCTTGCGCCGATCTGTAACGCCTTGGCCTTGGCCGCTTCAAAATCTTCTTTCTGACCGACATCGGCAATATAGGCAATAACGTCAAAGCCTTGCTCAATAAGCCACCTTAAAATAACAGAAGTGTCAAGGCCGCCCGAATAGGCCAGCACGACTTTTGTATTGTTTTGAGGTGATAGTTTCATTTTTATTTCCTTTGTTTTGAATTGCGATGAAAAGAGAAAAAGGGAACACGCCGCATCTGCTGTACAGGGCAGACAAAACAAAGAAAAAATTTAGTGGTTTAAATTAGGCCTTTGCACAAGTCAGCCGCAGATACGACGTGTTCATACGTCGGACTCGGCGGCGAGAAGTAACATTGTTATGTGCAAAGTTTATATTCATATAATTATGATAACCATAAGCCTGCAGAACAAGTCAAGAATTAACTATCTTTTATGTTTTGCCTGACGCAGCTTATCCCAATATTGCAGCCTTTTTTCTATATCACGCTCAAAGCCGCGCGGCGCAGGTTTATAAAAGGATAGCCGTCCCGTCTCTTCGGGGAAATAGTCCTGACCTGAGAAGCTATCAGCCGTATCAGGATCATAGATATAGCCCTCGCTATAGCCCTGCTCGCTCATCAGCTTTGTCGGCGCATTCAAGATATGTTTGGGCGGCATCAGGGATCCTGTTTCTTTTGCTCTTTTACGGACGGCCTTATAGGCTTTATAAACGCCGACCGATTTCGGTGCCGTAGCGAGATACACAAGCGCCTGTGCCAAGGCCAGCTCCCCCTCGGGGCTGCCTAAGCGCTCATAAGCCTCCCATGCAGCAACACATTGCGGCAAGGCTTGCGGGTCGGCCAAACCAATATCCTCAACCGCCATACGCGTCATACGCCGCGCTATGAAATGCGGGTCTTCTCCACCCTCCAACATCCGTGCAAACCAATAAAGCGCCGCGTCGGGATCGCTCCCACGGACGGATTTATGCAGCGCAGAGATCAGGTTATAATGCGCCTCGTCTCCCTTATCGTAAAGCGGGGCGCGCTTTTGTACGATCTCGAGCAAGCCCTGCTCATCAACAATTTCATCTTGACTGAATATCTGATCTGCCATTGTAAGCGCATAGCGCCCGTCCCCGTCCGCTAGAGCCTTTAACATTTCTCTTGCTGAGCTTGTCAAAGGCAGATCTCGCCCTTCCAGTTTCTCTGCCCTCGCAAGCAACGTCTCGATCGCGTCCCCATCAAGGCGCTTCAAAACCAGAACCTGCGCTCTTGAAAGAAGAGCGGCGTTAAGCTCAAAAGAGGGGTTCTCGGTTGTGGCACCGATCAGAATAATCGTGCCGTCCTCAACCACAGGCAAAAAGGCATCTTGTTGTGATTTCATGAAGCGGTGAATCTCATCGACAAACAAAAGCGTTTGTTGTCCCTTAGACCGGCGGATGCGTGCTGCGTCAAAGACAGCCTTCAGATCCTTAACCCCTGCAAAGATCGCCGAAAGCTGTTCGAAATGCAGGCCGGATTCTCGGGCTATAATGCGCGCAAGCGTGGTCTTACCGCAACCGGGTGGGCCCCAGAATATGATCGAAGACATACGCCCGGAACCAAGCATACGCCCCAAAGGTTTATCACTTGCGGTCAAATGCTCTTGTCCTGCGACCTCCTCAAGTTTTGCGGGGCGCAAACGTTCGGCCAAGGGTTGTTTCCCGTCGCTTATCGGCGACTCGTCATCGCTGGAATTAAAAAGATCGCTCATAATGCTAGAGATAAAACATCAGACCTGCCTTGGCAAATTTAAAAGCGCATATAAAAACGCCGGACAAGGAAGACCTCATCCTGCGCTTAAATCATTTACAAGCAACGATGCCTATTGTTTCATAGCCAGATCGAAACGATCCGCCTGCATGACCTTGACCCATGCATCCACAAAGTCACGGATCAGTTCTTCTTCACCATCAGACATGGCGTAAACTTCCGCCACTGCACGCAGTTCGGCATTAGAGCCGAAAATCAGATCCACAGGGGTCGCTGTCCACTTCTTCTCGCCAGTCTCGCGATCATAGCCGACATAAAGCCCGTCTTGATCTTCTACCTTTTCCCAGCGTGTGGACATATCCAGCAAGTTGACAAAGAAGTCATTGCTAAGTGTCCCCGGACGGTCGGTGAAAACACCGTGATCGGTATCACCGCTATTAGCAGCCAGTGCACGCATACCACCAACAAGTGCGGTCATCTCCGGCACGGACAGTCCAAGCAGCGCCGCTTTGTCGACCAGCATTTCCGCAGGGGAACGGAAGCTTTCTGTCGAGTAGTAATTGCGGAAACCGTCAGAGGTCGGCTTCAGATTCTCAAAAGAGCTGACATCTGTTTGCTCTTGTGTCGCATCGGCACGCCCCGGCTTAAACGGTACATTGATATCATAGCCTGCATCTTTGGCTGCCTTTTCAATCGCAGCAGCCCCGGCCAAGACAATCGTGTCCGCCATAGAGACTTGCTTACCACCACCAAGAGAATCGTTAAACGCCTTGCGCACGTCTTCAAGGGTAGCCAGCACCTTAGCCAACTCTTGTGGGTCATTTGCCTCCCAGCTCTTTTGTGGTTCAAGGCGAATGCGTGCGCCATTGGCTCCGCCGCGCAGGTCAGATGCACGGAATGACGAAGCCGAGCCCCAGGCAACCTTAACCAGATCGGAAACGCTCAAATCCGTATCCAGGATACGCTGTTTTAGTTTATCCGCATCACGCTCGGAGATCAGCTTGTAATCAACCTCAGGGATCGGGTCTTGCCAGATCAATGTATCGCTTGGTACGTCACTGCCAAGGAAGCGTACACCCGGCCCCATATCACGGTGAGTCAGCTTGTACCAGGCTTTGGCAAACGCCTTTTGATACTCATCCGGATTTTCGAGGAAACGCTCGGCGATTGCCTTGTAATCAGGATCAAACTTCAGAGCCAAATCAGCCGTCGTCATCACAGGTGGATTGTATTTACCTTCGATATGAGCGTCAGGCACGGTTTCATGCATCGCTTTATCTTTCGGCACCCATTGGATCGCACCGGCAGGCGAGCGTGTCTCTTCCCATTCGAGGTTTAAGAGATTTTGCAGATAAAGCGTTGACCACTGGGTTGGAGCTTGTGTCCATGCGCCTTCGAGACCACTTGTCACAGTGTCCTCGGAATGGCCTTTACCGCATTTATTCTTCCAGCCGAGACCTTGATTTTCCGTTGGAGCGGCGGCCGGTTCAGCACCGACGCAATCTTCGGGTTTGTGCGCGCCGTGCATTTTTCCGAATGTGTGACCACCTGCGATGAGTGCGACAGTTTCTTCATCATTCATCGCCATACGTCCGAATGCTTCTCGGATATTTCTGGCAGATCCTACAGGATCGGGTTTACCCATCGGCCCTTCAGGATTGACGTAGATCAGCCCCATATGCGTTGCACCCAAGGGGCGTTGAAGCTTGCTGTCTTTTTCACGGCGGTCACTGGCCAGCATCTCCACCTCTGGCCCCCAATAGACCAAATCCGGCTCCCAGTCATCAGCACGCCCTCCAGCAAAGCCGTATGTCTCAAAACCCATATTCTCGAGCGCGACATTTCCGGCCAGAACCATCAAATCAGCCCATGAAAGCGCACGGCCATATTTTTGCTTTACCGGCCAAAGCAAACGTCTCGCTTTATCAAGGTTGCCATTGTCAGGCCAGCTATTTAGCGGGTCAAAACGCATCTGGCCACCGCCAGCTCCACCGCGTCCATCATGCGTCCTGTACGTGCCTGCACTGTGCCAAGACATACGGATAAAGAAGGGGCCGTAATTACCGAAATCAGCCGGCCACCAATCTTGTGACGTGGTCAGGATTTCATCAATATCTGCTTTTACTGCGTCCAGATCCAGCGTTTTAAAGGCTTGCGCATAATCAAAATCCGCGCCATACGGATTGGAACGCGGATCATGTGCTCGTAGGGATGACAAATCAAGCTGATCCGGCCACCAAAAACGATTGTCTTTTGTCATTTCAACACTGCGTGCCTGTACGCCGTGCTCTGTCGCATCTGCCAAAGCCTGATTAGCGGCGCCAAAAGATGCGCCTCCAACAAAACCGACCAATGCAGTCGTCATAAGTAGAGTTTTAATCTTCATATCAATCTCCTTGCTATTGATTTAAAAGCCACACTCAATATTTTTCTTACGATCAAAATTATCGATCGATGAGCGGTGTGTACAATTGTTTTTTTCGATAGCTGAGATTGGAGGCGCGGGGCAGTGCCAAGACCGCCCCTACACCTTAATCATAGTGAAGCTCAGTCGCCTTGCCTCTGAAGATGTAATAAGCAAGTGCCGTATAGCCAATCAAGACAGGCAATACGATAAGCGCGCCGACAAGCATGATAATCAAAGATTCAGGCGCAGCGGCCGCATCCAGTATCGTCATACGCTCTGGCACGATATACGGGAAGAAGCTATAGGCCAGACCAATAAAGCTGAGGACGAAGACAGCAATCGTCATCACAAAAGGCAACCAGCAATATTTATCGCCCTTAAACGGCATTTTACGAAGCATGAGATACAAGGTTACAACCAAAGCACCCGCCAAAATCGGAATAGGAGAGAGATACAGCATTTGCGGCATAGCAAACCATTTCTCGAAGATACGCTCATTCAACAAAGGCGTCACAGCAGAGATAGCGACAAGACCCGACACAGAGTTGACCAAATGGTAACGCGCCCATTTTACAGCCTTTTCCTGTAATGTTCCCTCACATTTCATGATGAGCCAGCATGCCCCGACCAAGCAGTAAGAAGACGCCAATGCCACGGCGATCAAGCAAGAAAACATGATCCCAGCCCAAGAATGGTCAAAGCCCGTTATATATGTACCCAGCATATAGCCCTGAGCCAAAGAAGTCAGAAGCGAGCCATAGAAGAACTTATTATTCCAACGCCATTTCTTTTGATAGGGCACCTTAGCGCGAAAATCAAAAGCAACACCACGGAAGATCAGGCCAAAGAGCATAATCGCCACAGGGATATAAAGCTCGGTCAGAATCACGCCATGCGCCATCGGAAAGGCAACGAGTAAAAGACCAACACCAAGGATCAGCCACGTTTCATTCGCATCCCAGAAAGGGCCGATTGAGGCAATCATACGGTCCTTCTCATGCTCGTTGGCATTATCAATCAGCATCCCGACCCCAAGATCATAGCCGTCAAGCACCGAATAAATCAGCATCGAAAGCCCCATCAAGAAAGCAAAAGTATAAGGTAGCCAGCTACCGTCTGCGATCATCTGTCCAATCATGATTATTCCCTTTTCCTTTATGTAATCGTTATTTATTCGGCTGATTCCGGAATCGCGGTGTGACGTTCTACACCTGTAATCACTTCTTTTTCAGGGTCACGTTTACCGCCATCACCGGCACGTTTTGCCATGTAGAAGATGGTGGCAATATAACCTACAGTCAAAAAGGCGTAGATCGCCAGATAAGCCAGAAGAGTCGACAAGACCATACCGCCGGACACAGGGCCTAATGCCTCATGCGTAGTCAACACACCCTGAACAAGCCATGGCTGACGCCCGATCTCTGTGACATACCATCCTGAAATCGTTGCCACACATCCGGCCAGCGTCATGCCGACGAGACAATATAGAAGAGGTCTTGGCAAGTCCTTCCCACGGAAGATATAGAAACTTCCCAGCCAAGAGAATAAGAGCATCAACATACCGACACCGACCATAACGCGGAAGCTGTAAAATACAGGCCCCACAGGTGGATGTTTCTCAAACTCTTCCAGCCCTTTGATCTCGCCGTTCCATTCATGGGTAACGATCAAGCTGGCCAGATTAGGGATTTCCAAAGCATAGTCTGTACGGCGCTCTTCCTCATTCGGGATACCGAACAAAACAAGTGGCGCCCCTTGCTTGGTCTCCCAAGCGCCTTCCATAGCTGCCAGTTTTGCAGGCTGATATTCCTTGGTATTCAAACCATGTTCGTGACCGACAAAAATTTGCAACGGGATCAAAATCGCAGCCAGAACAACAGCCGTTTTCAGGGCTTTGCGAACAGAGCCCACATTATCACCGCGTAGCATACGATACGCAGAAAGGCCGGCGATCAAAAAAGACGATGTCAAACCGGAAGCAATCAACATATGCGTCAAGCGGTAAGGCATAGACGGGTTGAAAACAATTTCCAGCCAATTGGTTGCGTGCGCCTGTAAAACACCGGCTTCATTCGGAATCATCTCGAAACCAACAGGCGTTTGCATCCAGCTATTGAGTACCAAAATCCAGAAAGCTGACATTGTTGTCCCTACTGCCACAAGGACGGTTGCAGTCGTATGCAACCAGCCCGGGACACGACGGAAACCAAAAAGCATAACACCTAAAAATGTCGCCTCGAGGAAGAAAGCAGTCAGCACCTCATAAGCCAAAAGCGGCCCCGCGATATTACCGACCCTCTCCATAAAGCCCGGCCAGTTCGTACCAAACTGGAACGACATTGTAATACCGCTTACAACGCCGATAGCGAAGCTAAGTGCGAAAACCTTGGTAAAGAAGAAGTAAGCCTTCATCCAGGATTCATCTTTGGTTGCGTTAAAACGCAGCTTAAAAAACAACAAAACCCATCCCAGAGCAATGGTGATGGATGGAAACATAATATGGAAGGTGACATTGGCGGCAAATTGTATCCGCGAAAGCATAAACGGGTCGAGTTCCATAGAACGTCCTTTCTTTGTAGGCCTTTATCTTGACTTTAAATTATCTCTTGCAACAGTAAAACATTTATTCAACGATAAACTTAGCATATATTTTAGCAATAATGAATGCTGGGCGACTTGATTAAAATCAAAGACAGAAACATTTTTTATGAAATAATTACCCATTCTATAGATGAGGAGCATTGCCATGAGGATCAAAGACAAACCCGAATTCAAAACCAAGCCAAAGCCCGTCACATTCTCTCCGGACAATACTGTCCGCGAAGCGCTTGACGTTATGTGCGACAAGAATATCGGTTCTGTCATTATCACCAATGCCGACCAAACTATTGCCGGAATTGTGACCGAGCGCGATTTGATGCTTCGTGTTTTAGGCCCGGGCAAAGACCCTAAGGCGACCAAAATTTCAGAAATCATGACCGAAAACATTCGTGCCGCCAAGGAAAGTGACGAGATGGTGGATTGGATGAAAGTCATGTCCAATGAGCGTTTTCGCCATCTTCCCGTCATTGACGAAGAGGGCAAGCTGGTCAATATGATGAGTCAGGGCGACTTTGTTGCCTATACATGGCCAGACCTCTACGACAAGTTAAAACAAGACGTGAAAGGCCCGCTTGGTCGTGGCCTTCAGTTCTTTTTGATTGTTTTTGCTTTTGTGACTCTGGCGATGATTATTCTCGAACTCTAAGCTACTGCTGTCTCTGGCTTAGAGATACCGCGCCAGAACATCTCGAAGCTTGACTTGATGTAGTCCGCCCTGTCTTGGTCGGGAGTATTATTCTTGAGCACATAATCCACCGCCGCACGAACCTGAGCACTGGCCGTCGAGGTTAGAAAATCAGCTGAAACACAGTTGAATATATTTCTGCAAATACCCTCTTCAAAATGGTCATGGACAATAACCAGACAATAATCGACAAGGTCTTGAACATCATTGCTCAATACATTCGAGCACTCCAAAGCACGCATTGCGATATAGCACGTCTTATTTTTCATCGCCCACTCAACATAATGCCTCCAGACATCATAGAAAAAAGCTTTGATATCATTTCCCATTTCAAATTCAGCGATGATCTCGGCCGATTTCTTTTGTTTGACTGTGATATAAATGGCATCAAGAAGGTCTTGTCGTTGCGCAAAACAAGATTTGAACTGCTCAAGACTTAAGCCAGCTGCCTCACAAATCTTCTCATCAGGCACAAGAATCCCCTCCCTGGCAAATAGGGAAATGGCTTCATCTATAATAATTGAGCAATTATCGACCATAATTTTACTATAGCTCCAAGCATCAAAATGTCAAACAGCCATATTTCTCAAATTGCAGCGGACTTTTACTTTGGACTTCCAAACAAAAACCCATAGCCTCTTGTTTTATCAGAACTAATCATTGTGACGCGGATCGTCCGTCTCACCTTGCGGGTCTTTATGGATGATAATCTCTGCATTCGGGAATATATCAAGCAAAGCGAGATCGATCTCGTGCGCTATAGCGTGTGCTTGTTTCAAACTCAGCTCCGGATCAAGTTCTATATCAAAGCTGATGAAAAGCCTCAGGCCTGATTTGCGCGTCCTGAGGTCATGCATCCCGTAGACCTCATCGCGTGAGCGAACAACCTCTATGATCTTTGCCCGATCCTCATCGGAAATTTCCTTATCCATCAACATATCAAGCGCTTCACCCGCAATTTCAGAAGCCGAATAGATAATGAATGCAGCTATAAAAAAAGCGACGGTTATATCGAGAACACCCCAACCGCCCCATAAATCAGCCAAAAGCGCGACAATCACACTGGCATTGAGAAAAATATCACTGCTGTAATGCGTTTGATCCGCCTTCAACGCCAAAGAAGGAACCGATCTGTAAATACGGTTTTGAACATACACCAACCCCACCGTCAGCAAAATTGTAATGCCGGACACTGTAACGCCGAGATAGTGTTCACTTACCTCTATCGGAGAGATAAATCGATGCGCTGCCTCAAACAGCAAGAATATAGACGCTCCGAACAGAAAACAGGCCTGAAAAAGCGCAACCAGTCCCTCGGCCTTACCATGGCCGAAACGATGTTCTTTATCCGCAGGCCGAAGCGCATAGCGCAGGCTTAGGAAGCTTATAAAAGAAATCGCTAAATCACCGACACTATCAGTCAAAGAAGCAAGAAGAGAGGCCGCGCTACTGAGCGTATACGCGTACACCTTGAGACATACAATAAAGAATACAACGCCGAAAGCCACATAATAGGGCAAGAGTGCCTTTCTCGGATTATCCTTTATCGCTTTGGAAATCGTTGCCGTTTCTTCCATTCAAAATAACTCCGCGCAATCTTTCAGAAGCAGATCCGACAGCCCGCTCTTATTCAGGCGCCCTTCTTAAAATATCACTGTGATGCCGTATATGATCTTCTATAAAACTTTGAATGAAATAATAGCTGTGGTCATATCCGTCTTGCATTCTCAAACTAAGCCTTTGTCCAGACTTCTGACACGCCTTAACAAATAAGGCCGGACGCAACTGCTCTTCCAGAAAATCATCCGCTCCGCCTTGATCGATCAAAATCTCTGCGAAATCTGAGCGGTCGGAAGCGGCCTCGACCAAAGCACAAGAATCATGTTTAAGCCATTCTTTGCGGTCATCCCCCAGATATCCCCTAAAAGCCTTATGCCCCCAAGGAACCTCTGACGGCGCAACGATCGGCGCAAAAGCGGATATAGATTTATAAAGTTCAGGGTATTTGAGCCCTAGACTTAGTGCACCATGCCCCCCCATCGAATGGCCGGTAATCCCTTGCTTATCTGTATCAACAGGGAAATTTGCACAGACAAGGGCATTCAGCTCTTTGGCTATATAGTCCTCCATTTGAAAATGCCGCGACCATGGCTCTTGCGTAGCATTGATATAAAACCCTGCACCCTTGCCAAAATCATAAGCATCGTCATCAGGGACATCATCACCACGCGGCGACGTATCAGGGGCGAGAAATGCCATCCCGTATTGTGCGGCAAAGCCGTATGCCCCACCCTTAGCCGTCACATTATCATGCGTACAGGTTAGTCCCGAAAGATACGTCAGCAACGGGACGTTTCCTTGCTGTACTTGCGGCGGCAAGAACAGAGAAAACTTCATAGAACATCCCAGCACCTTGCTCTCATGCTCATAGACCTTAAGCGTTCCGCCATGACAGCTATGATGCTCTATTTCCTTGATACCCATAAAATTCGATCTCCGTTTTCAGGCGTAGTTAATAAACAACAACACTGCGAATGGATTCACCCTTATGCATCAGATCAAACGCCTTATTGATGTCCTCAAGTGGCATTGTATGCGTTATAAGTGAATCAATATCAATCTTGCCGTCCATATACCAATCAACAATTTTCGGCACATCCGTACGCCCTCTTGCACCACCAAAAGCAGAGCCACGCCAAACACGTCCCGTCACCAATTGGAACGGACGGGTCGCAATTTCTTGCCCCGCACCTGCAACACCAATGATAACGCTCTCGCCCCAACCTTTGTGACAGCATTCCAAGGCCTGGCGCATCACATTGACATTACCGATACATTCAAAAGAATAATCAACCCCGCCATTTGTAAGGTCACAAATCGCCTCGACAACATTGTCGACCTCATTCGGGTTGATAAAGTCGGTCATGCCGAATTGTTTGGCGATTTCAACTTTACCTGGATTGAGGTCAATACCGATGATACGGCTTGCGCCGACCATTCTTGCTCCCTGAATAACATTCAAGCCAATCCCGCCAAGCCCGAAAACAGCTATGGTCGAACCCGGCTCAACCTTGGCATCGAAAACAACCGCACCGACGCCTGTTGTCACACCGCATCCGATGTAACAAATCTTATCAAACGGAGCATCCTTACGCACTTTGGCAACCGCAATTTCTGGCATAACACTGAAATTGGAGAAGGTCGAACACCCCATATAATGCAAAATCGGTTTGCCGTTAATCGAGAAACGGCTTGTCCCGTCAGGCATAAGCCCCTGTCCCTGCGTAGCGCGGATTGATTGGCATAAATTGGTCTTCGGATTTAAACAAAAGTCACATTCGCGACATTCAGGCGTATAAAGCGGGATCACATGATCGCCCACCTCGACACTGGTCACACCTTCGCCCACCTCGCGAACGATACCCGCGCCTTCATGCCCCAAAATAGCCGGAAAGGCACCTTCAGGATCATCACCGGATAAAGTAAACGCATCTGTATGGCAAACACCTGTGGCCATATTTTCGACCAGCACTTCACCTGCCTTTGGCCCTTCCAAATCCACTTCCTCAATAACCAAAGGTTCTCCGGCCTTATAAGCAATCGCAGCACGTGTCTTCATCTATCCTCTTCCTTCCATATCAAATCAGTATCTGTAAAAACCACACTACCATATCAGCGCGGCAAAAAAGAGATAGGTTTTTTCCGAAATTTTGCAAAGCCGTGATACATGAAATCACTTTACCGGAAAATTCCAGGAAAATAGCGTTAATAGCTGGAAACACACCATTATTTTATATTTAGTTTTCATCAAATATATTTTAAACTTGCAAAATGTTGCCTAAATCTGTTTTCTAGCAAGAAGCTAAGTATGGATAATATAATAAAGAAAAGACCTCGGGACTTAATCATATGAAAGTCATAACGGTATTCGGGACGAGGCCGGAAGCAATCAAAATGGCTCCGGTTATCAAAGCGCTTGAGCAAAGCCCCTATATCGACTCCAGAGTCTGCATCACTGCACAGCACCGCGAAATGCTCGATCAAGTTCTGGAGATTTTCGAGATCACGCCTGACTATGACCTAAACATCATGCAACAAGGTCAAAGCCTATCCGATATCACATCCAAAGTATTAAAAGCCATGGAAGCGGTTTTTGATAAAGAAAATCCGGATATTATTCTTGTCCACGGCGACACCAGCACGACCCTGAGCGCATCTATGGCCGCCTATTACAAAAAGATACCTGTTGCCCATATCGAAGCAGGGCTTAGAACAGATGACCTATACGCACCATGGCCCGAAGAAGGCAACCGCCGCATGGTCGCCGCGCTATCACAACTTCATTTTGCACCGACACAAAATGCCTGCGATAACCTTGTGGCCGAAAATATTCCGCAAGACCGCATCATCGTGACAGGCAATACTGTTATTGACGCCCTATTAAGCCTCACAGATAAGATTGATACTAACAACACCCTGAACACAACACTCAAAGGCCAGTTCGAGTTTTTGCGCGAAGATGCAAAAACTGTCTTAATCACAGGCCACAGAAGAGAGAACTTCGGCGCCGGATTTCACAATATTTGTCAGGCCGTTGCCCGGCTGTCACATATGTTCCCCGAAGTTGACTTTGTCTATCCCGTACATTTGAACCCGAATGTGTCTCTGCCCGTCAGAAATTTATTATCAGGCATCTCAAATGTTCATTTAATTCAGCCGCTAAGCTATCTTCCTTTTGTTTGGTTGATGAAAAACAGCCATTTGATTCTGACGGACTCCGGCGGCATTCAAGAAGAAGCTCCCGCCTTAGGCAAGCCTGTTCTCGTCATGCGCGAAGTGACCGAACGCCCCGAAGCTTTAAAAGCCGGAACAGCGCGGCTGGTCGGTACTCATATAGAGAAAATTGTTTTTGGCGCTGCGGAGTTGCTTACTGATGAAAAAACCTATATGAAAATGTCAAAAGCTGTGAACCCTTTTGGCGACGGGAGTGCGGCTTTAAGAATTGTCGACACACTCGAAGCCTATGCTGGCCGGGATGGAGAGGGAAATGAACACAGAGCAGGACTTGCCGCACAATAACGACAGCCGCAATATTTGTGTTGTCGGACTTGGTTATATAGGACTGCCGACAGCCGCCCTTCTTGCACGATCCGGCTGGAATGTAAACGGCGTCGACATCAATAACCATGTTATTGAAACCATCAATAAAGGCAAGATTCACATTGTAGAGCCTGAACTTGATATCGCTGTAAAATCCGCCGTTGAAAATAAACGATTAGTCGCAAGCGCCGCGCCAAGCAAATCAGATGCTTTCTTCATCGCTGTCCCGACACCTTGCAAGGGCGCAGACCACACACCCGATATTTCCTATATCCAAGCCGCGGCACAAACAATCGCGCCTGTGCTGGAGGCTGGAAACCTTGTTGTGTTGGAAAGCACCTCGCCTGTCGGTACGACTGAGAAACTCTCTGCCTGGCTTGCTGAATTACGTCCTGACCTGAGCTTCCCTCAGGATAAAGGCAAAGACAGCGATATCCGCATTGCATTTTGTCCCGAGCGTGTTCTGCCCGGCCAAGTTATGTCTGAGCTGGTCAGCAATGACCGTATTATCGGCGGCATGACAGAAAAATGCGCACAACAGGCAAGAGAGATATACGAAACCTTTGTACGCGGTGCCTGCATGGTCACGGGCACAAGAACTGCCGAGCTTTGCAAATTGGCGGAAAACGCCTATCGCGATATCAACATAGCCTATGCCAATGAGTTATCCCTTATTTGTGATGAGGCAGATATTGACGTCCGCGAATTGATCCGCCTAACCAATCACCACCCGCGCGTTGATATATTGCAACCCGGCCCAGGAGTAGGGGGTCACTGTATTGCAGTTGACCCTTGGTTTATTGTCTCTCAAGCGCCTGAATTGTCACGGTTGATCCGAACAGCCAGAGAAGTCAATGACTTCAAGCCAAACTGGGTTTTCAACAAAGTCCTGACCGCTTATCACGATTTCGAGAAAAAATTCGCGAGAAAACCAAAACTTGCCCTCATGGGTCTGGCCTTTAAGCCAAATATCGACGACCTCAGAGAATCTCCGGCACTGCAAATCGCACAGAAAGTCTATCAAGAGCTGGGAAGCGATATCATAATTGTAGAACCCCATGTAAAAACCGCACCGGAAAACCTCAAGCCATTGCCGCTCACGCAAACGGGGACGGCTATTCATGACGCGGATATCCTTGTATTTCTGGTCGCCCATACAGCCTTCAAACAAGCGCTTTCGGGATATATGAGAGATAAAAATCAAGTTATTCTTGACTTTGTCGGCGTATCAGATGAGCTCAAAAAACAGGCCGCCCACGACACACAAAGCACAAGACCAGAGCAGAAGAAAGCCTAGTCTATGCTAAAGACAGTTACTCCTGTTACAGAGAAAATAGCCGATATATATACATACATAGCCAAGGGCCCCCTCGCTTCGAAACCGCGCCTCAGAGCCGTTTTCGCGCGCATTGCACAGATATTTTCACCCAAAGCGGCACGCAAAAAATTCTATGGCCTGTCTCTTGTCGAGGCCGGTCGCCCACAAAAGGCCATGCGTGTTCTTGATTCTGTGCGCAGCAAATCTTCTCTCTCCAAATCCGAGCAAGAAATATATGAACGCGCCCTGAAACTTGTGGCAAAGAAAAAGAGAAATGTGTCTTTCTCTATGCTTCGCAACGCCAATGTTGATTTTCCTGCTTTAACTTGCACGCTGCCTCGTGACACAAAGTTTGTTCTGCTCACAGGGAAGGCATCATCTCAGGTTAAAGACCTCACGAACAAAGCCGCTATCATTAAAATCCGTTTTTATGACAGTGCTACGCAGGAAATCAGGGATGCAGATGTGAGTGGCTTGTCCTTTTCTGATAAAGTCGGCTATTACCGCTACATAGCAGTATCAAACATGGATAGCCCCGCTCGCATTTTTGTGAAATTCACACCGCCGACACACGCTTACAAGTTTCAGCTCGAAATTTTGCATTGGAACCTGAAAAACAAATACATCTTCATCGATGATATGAACTGTGAAATCGGCACCTCTGCCAACCGCAAAACACCCATGCCAGAGGACACAGAAAGCATCAGAAAAAGACAGGCATTCCTCATTCGCGGATGGCCTGCACCTGATACGGCTGGCGCGGGAACAAAGCCTCGCATTCTCTCTATTATGGATACATTCACACATTCATGTTTCAAAAGCGAAGCACAGCTTATATCACCGCGCCCCGATAACTGGCGCGGCCTGTTTGACCGTGACAAACCGGACATGGTCTTTATCGAAAGCGCCTGGCAAGGCAATGAAGCCAGCTGGCAATACAGGATCGGCGGCTATGCTTATAAACCGGGGCAAGAGCTGAAAGAGCTTTGCGACTATGCCAAAACGCAAAATGTCCCCGTTGTTTTCTGGAACAAGGAAGACCCCGTCCATCATGACAAATTTATAGAGGCCGCAAAAAAAGCAGATGTGATCCTTACCACCGATGCCAATATCATTCCTTCTTATGTTGAAAAGGCCGGTCATGAGCGCGTATACGCCCTTCCTTTCGCGGCCCAACCCGCCTTGCACTATCCAAAACCCTATGAAGAACGAAAAAGTAAAGCCTGTTTTGCCGGAAGCTGGTATGGCGCCAGACATGAGCAGCGCGGCAAGGATATGGGCTGGTTACTGCCCGCCGCTGCAAAGCTCGGCCTCGATATTTATGACCGCAATTACGGCAACCCGAATTTCGCCTTCCCGGCTCCGCTGGATCAAAGCGTTGTCGGCTCTTTGGATTACGAAGAGCTATGCCGCGAATATGGTGCCTATAAGGTCTTCATGAACGTCAATTCTGTAACAGACTCTCCGACAATGTTCTCTCGTCGCGTCTTTGAAATTCTGGCTTCAGGAACGCCCATTGTGACAACCTATTCCAAAGGTATCGATCATTATTTCGGCGATATCGTAACCTTTGTCAGCAACGAGGCCGAAGCCGAACACGCAGTTCGCGAATTACTCGAAGATTCTGATTTATGGCGCCGTAAGAGCTTAGCCGGCATTCGCGCTGTTTTTGAAAATCACACCTATGCCCACCGCCTTCAAGAAATCGGTGACCGTGCAGGACTTAAATTTAAAATATCTCAAACGCAGTCTTTAACGGCGCTTTGCTACATAGAAAATGACGAGCAAAAACAACGAGCGCAAACCTTCTTTGAGGCGCAAAAATTCTCGGGCCAAATCAAACCTGTCTTTTTCACAGACCGCAATCAAACACTTGCCGAATTGCTCACAAATGAGCCTGAGAGTAAAAAGCTGGTGCTTGCGGATATGACACAGCTCCGCTCAGATAACATAGACATCTATGCACTGATGGATCTAGGCCACGCATTGATCTATGCGCCGAACAGCTTTGCATGGGGTTTTGCCACACGATCCGGGGATGAGTTTGTAGATGGTGCCAAGCTGGACTCCGCACTAAAATTAATCGCCCTACCGCAAAACCAGAACTGGCAAAAGCTCACGATTGAAGACATACAAGCGGACAATAAGGCCGGCTTTGCGGTTAGAAAAGGAGACTGGGCATGAAGAAGGTTCTTATTTGCGCCAATCCTGATCTGAACTTGATTGACGGCTCATCCGTGTGGTCACAGACTTTTGCACTTGCACTGGCCGAAACAGGAATGGCGCAGGTCGATTTCATAGCCAGAACCCAGCCGCAAACAGATCATCTTTTTGCACCTTTACTAAACCATAAGGCAATTAATATTGTCACAGCCGAACATGGCAAGCGACTGCCCTTTGATGAAATGGCGAGAATGGCCGCCCAGCGCGACGCGCAAGAGGGATATGATGTTATCCTTATTCGCGGCAAAGAAATCGCTCTTAACCTACTTAATTATGATGCAAGCTTTACGAAGGCATGGATATACCTGACCGATATCGAGCAAGACTTTGACGCAATCGATGATGCCGAAAAAGCACAACTTAGTCTTGTCGCGCAGAAATCGGCACGTATTTTGTGCCAAAGTCAGGGTTTTATTGATTTATGGCGCCGCATTGCGCCTAATATACCCGAGAGTCATTATAGCCTTTACACACCCGTCACCTATGATCCAGATATCAACCCGCCAGCCATTGCAACGCGGCCGAAACAAGCTGTTTACGCAGGCAAGTTCAAGCGTGAGTGGAAAACACTGGATATGACACAGCAATGGCAAGCCGTCTTGGAGCGCTTACCGACGGCCAAGCTATTGATGATCGGCGATAAAATCCACAATGACGCGGATATGCCCGACTATAAAGAAGCGATGACACAGGCTTTGCAAAATACTAGTGGCGTGGACTGGCTTGGCGCTATGTCGCGGGCAGATGTGCATCAACATTATCTGCAAGCGCGTGTGGGGCTTTCATGGCGCGATGCAGCTATGGACGATACGATCGAATACTCAACCAAAATTCTGGAATATGGTGCAGCGGGATGTGCCGTCGTCTTGAACCGCAATGCGCTTCATGAAGGACTTATGGGCAAAGATTATCCGCTCTTTGCCAATACGAAGGGAGAGTTTGTCGAGGCCACGATCAAGGCACTCAGAGACACAGAAACGGCGCAAAATGCCGCAGATATCATGTACCGCATTGCGCAAGCCCATAGCTTTTCCAGCCGTGTCGAACAGATTAAAGACTGGCTCAACAAAACAGCAGCACCCGCTGTAGCTGCGTCACCTGTCATCCCCTCTCCATCGCCAAAATCAAACAGCAGAAAAAAAACTGTGCTCGTTGCCGGACATGACTTCAAATTCTTCACCCCTCTGCAAGAAGCTTTAAAAGAGACAGGAGAATTTGATTTCCTGATTGATAAGTGGCAAAGCCATAACAGGCATAACGAAGAACAAAGCCGTGATTTACTTGCCAAAGCAGATGTTATTATGTGTGAATGGTGCCTTGGCAATCTGGCATGGTATTCACAAAACAAATTACCGCACCAAAAGCTGGTCGCACGTCTACATCTACAAGAGCGCAAGAGCCCGCATCTCCAGAAAATAGATTTCACAAAGGTAGATCACATTGTCTATGTCAGCCCCTTCATGACCGATACACTTAAAGGGCAAAAAGGCACAAAAGATCTCGCTGTCTCTTCTATCTCCAATTACATAGATACCTCACGCTTTAAACCGCGCAAGAAGTTCGGAGACGCCGCCTTTACACTTGGCATTATCGGCATCACACCGGAGCGTAAGAGGCTGGATCGCGCTATTGATCTGCTCGAAAAACTACTTGAAACAGACCCGCGCTACAGGCTCAGAATTAAAGGAAAAATACCGCTAGATTACGACTGGATGGAAAACCGCCCTGAAGAACTGGCCTATTACGAAAACCTTATGGAACGGATCAACAGTAATCCAAAGCTTAGATATAAGGTCTTGTTCGATCCCGCAGGTGATGATGTTGATGAGTGGCTGTCTCTGATTGGCTTTATCCTCTCTCCTTCTGACTTCGAGAGCTTCCATATGGCCATTGGCGAAGGAATGCTTGCCGGATGTTGCCCGGTTATATGGAATTGGGAAGGCGCGGAAACACTCTGGCCGGAAGAATATATCATCAATGAAATAGATGAAGCAGCAGCCTTGATTTTGTCAAAGCAAGATATTGACTGGGTAGAAAAGGGTAAAAAATGGCGCAACTATGTGCTCACGCGACACTCCGAGGAAAGTGTTATCAATGCGTGGCGCACCCTGTTGCTTGCCTAAATCCCTCTAAGCACAGCGCTTTAATCCATCACATTCTGGAATGACAGCAAAAGCTCGTAAGACACTTTTTCTTTTGCCGCTGCCGTCACTTCAAAGAGACCTTGTCTGCCACATTTATCCTTGAGTGGGCAAAGCTCTTCGACGACATGGTAATAGCGACGTTTCACATAGTCATCAAATAGAATCTTAGTGCCGATAGGCGCGTGCTTTAACGTCACGAGGAAACACAGAATTCTGAAACGACCGTCAATCACAACCAAATCAGGTTCTTTTTGGTTGGTCCATAAACATTCCGCATAGGTCATAAAATTATGACGCTTATTATATGTTATAGGTCTTCCCCATTTTGCGACATCGCCAACATCCACCCATTTTAGATTCAGACGGCTACTGTCATCTTTAGCCGCGATACCCGCTACTTTGTTAACCCATTCTTCAGCACTATCAACTGCATAAATCTCGGCATTTGTGAATTTGTAAACATATTCCGTACTCTTACCGCAGCCATATTCGTAATATACCGATACGTCCTTGATTAAGTCCTTAAAAAGCCCGTCATCCCCGTCGAACAACTCAACAGCATTGATCCTTTTCTCAACATCTTTAGGAAGCTCAAAATCAATACCGTGTTTTTTCAACGTACTTACGGCATTTGAAATTTCCAGTTCGGATTGCTCAAAATCAAGAGGTATATATTCTTCCATATCAGCTCACACATTCATTTTCATTACTAATGTTTTAGATAAATAACATACACAGCCTCAAATACAATCTATATCTGTAATGATCTGTCACATAGCGATTTTAGTATCAGAGCTATTGGCCTTATCCGTTTTATTGTCTATAAACAAAATCTGAACTTACAAAAGAAATCTTAAAGTTGAAACGTGGAAATGCTGCCCCGAGAAAGAATGAAAAATGAGGCTACACTTAATCTTGCATCCGAGATCGTAAATCCCTCTGCCCTGCAATATCTGCTAGACGGTAAAGCGGCAAAGAAATCCGGTTTTTTCCAAGACAAGATAGACGAGATTTTCGGGAATACAGACGTAACCACTTTTGATTGGTCTTCTGGAACAGACAACCGAAACTGGTGGTGGCAAGCGCAACAGCTTTTATTTTTGCGCTGGTATACCGATATAAGAGATAGCGTTGACGAAGACACAAAAACGCGCCTGCGTATTTTTTGTAAAGAAGCTTTGTTTAACTGGATCAAGAAGGCCGCAAAGAACGAAGACTCTCCATTAAACTGGCATGACCATGCTTCGGCATTTCGCCTGCGCCATATCGTTGAGTGGATTACCATTCTGATCCAAGATGGTCAAATTGATGAGTGCCTGAGCGCAAGAGAACAGCAAACTATCTGCGCTGTCATATTCAAACATCTTGAATTCTTGCATGATAAGAAAAACTACAGCCTGCACACCAATCACGGTTTCGATCAGGCCTTGGTTGTTTATACAGTATCCTTGATTTGGAATGGTGTTGACGCCTTTGCTCCCTATGCCAGGCTGGCAAAAAAGCGACTGAAAGACGAGCTTGATTTCGCCTTCACCGCCGAAGGCGTGCATAAGGAAAACAGCCCCGGCTATCAACGCTATATGATCGGCCGCCTTGAACTGATTCAAAAGCTCAAACTGCTTGGCGAAACCGAGCTATCCGACACGGTCGATACACTCTTGGCGAAGGTACAGAAATTTCTAGATGACATCACTTTGCCTAATGGCAGGCTCCCCCTGATTGGCGATACGCGAGCGGAAGACAAAGCGGGCAAGGCCTTCATACCGCAAGAAAAGGAAGTGATGGAAATACTGAACTACACCGAGTCCGGCTATGCCATAATAAGAGGCCGCACTGCCTCGGGGCATATTTTCCACCTCATTATTAAATCAGCCCATTTATCCGACTATCATCGCCATGATGACGACCTCTCTTTTCACCTCTTCTTTGATGACAGGGTCGTATTCGGAGATGGCGGCTTGTATATGTACAACGAGCAAGACCCGAAACGTCTTTTTGTACGCTCGCCATTGGCGCATAACACTGTTTTCCCTGTAGGGTATAAGGCTGAACGCCAGCGCAAAAATTTACACACCCCGCCAAGCCTGCACTATGATAAGCAACGCAATGTATTCACGGCACGTACATCTTGTTATGGCGGTGTATTAGAACGCCAATTCAATGTCTCAGAACTTACACAGGGGCGTTTACACATCAAGGATCAATGGATTGAAAAGCCTAAGCAGTATAAAGACGGCCTGACTGCAAATTTCTTTGTTCCGGAAGTCGATACCACCGCCCTTACCATCAATGAATCAGCTGTAAAAAGCAAAGAATGTCTCATCAAAATACGCGCCTCCAAAGATACTCAAACGCCAATTGTGGAGAGAGTCTTTGACGCTCCGGATGCGCCCGTTATACAAGCACTGGAATTTGGCAAAGACGCACCCGCTTGTCGCCTTGCCTTGCAAACACAAAACAATATAGCGGCCTACACAATTGAGTTGGATACACAAGATCCGTTCTTGAACGCCTTGTTTGAAAACCAGCTACAATCGTTCAGCCAAAACGAGTTAGGCAAGCATCTCTGGGACTTCACCCCGGCGAAAAAAAGTACACCGGATGATCTTGATTACGTTGAACGCATTATTGGCGAGGCGCGTCCCGAACAACTCAACACTGATTTATTATATCTCAGCCTGCGCACGCATCTTTGGCAAAAGAACAAAGACAAAGCTCTGACATTGATCCAACCCTTATTAGAGCGCGATGACGCAACCCCGTCTCAGAAAATCAACGCGACGCGGCAAGTTGCCTTTTGTTTTACCAAAGAACAGCCACAGCGCATGGATTGGACACATAAAACACTAGGCCTTATCCACGCACACGGATATGAGCGGTTTGAAAGTGCCTACATAGCCCTGTCGAAACAACTTTGTGACATCTTAGGACTGTCCTATCCAAAAGAACAAGAAAACAACAGTGGCATTGTTATCTATCCTGATCTGATTGACTATATCGAAAATCACATTCCCGAGAACTACCTGAAAATGGCGTCTCTCGTAAATATGGCGCGACAGGAAAAATCCCTTAAAGTCGTAAGCAACTTCTTTGAGGTCGAAAATCAAGCTGAGCTCGCGCATTATCTTGAAAAAACCCAACCCTATAAAATCTTTGCAGAAATTAACGAGGCTATACGCGGCTTAATCACCTTAGAGTCAGAGCCGCTTAATAATCTAATCTCTGTTTGCCTAGACGGGGCAGGTTTTGAATCATTCAAAAACGGCCATATTTGTCTTGAACTTGCGATGATGCTCAATGCCTTGAATCATGGAGACAAAAACCAACAAAGACATATTTACGAGTGCATCATAAAACTGGGCAAACTGGACAATGTAATCGCAAGAGCATCGACTTATTTTGCCACTGGTCTAAGCCATTACGCTCTCGGCCAATATAAAATGGCAGAAACAGAGCTGAAAAACTTCGCTACGTTCCCCACTCAGAAAAGACTTTACCATCAAAGTGCAGCTGCCAGTTTCCGCAATGCACTGCCTGATGAGACATTAGAGCCTTTTTCCCAGCTAATGGCCGGAGATATGGTCTGGGTTACACGCATTGAAAGCACCTCTATACCAAAAGGATCGCCTGTCATCCTGATATCTTGCGATCCCGGATATCTCAAGGTTTATGCTCAAGACTACCTAGAGCAATTGAGCACTGTCAAAGACCAGACACCTGTGCATTTCCATGTTGTCAGTAGTTCGGAAGAAGATCTGGCTAAAATAGCCGAGCTTAGAAAACGCTTCGAAGAAGACGCATCGATCGGATTGTCTTATGAAGTTGTCAGCTTTGGCAACTTAAAAACCTATTCCTCGCTTGTGCGTTACATAGTCACATCACGTATCATGGATGCTTATGAATCCGCTGTCTTCATATCGGATATCGACCTTGTAATGAGACAATCTCCAGATCTATGTCTCAAAGATAATCCCGAGAAAATAGGTCTATTCTTCGGAATACAAATTCATACTTATTTCCCGTGGCAGATCATCAAGGCCGGTGCAGGGCTTTATCCCAATAATGATACAAGCCGCGTGTTCCTTAAAATCGTCGGTAGCTTTATGATGTATTCTTATATCAACGGCAATGACGGCTGGATGCTCGATCAAATGGCGCTTGAATATGCTTACCGCAACTCTGCCGACAAAAGTGCGTTCTATTCTTTGAAAGAGGCCGGCTTCCCGATCACACAAGTACAAGACAGGCCGCAAAGGCGCGCCGAGGCCAAGAAAGTGAGCGACATTACCGCCCAAGATGGCGGCCTACTGCACTATTACCACAACCGCAATGCCGTCATGGCACGCTTGGATGCGATGGAGTTTTCCAATTTTAAGGTCGCGCTTAAATCTAAAGATGAACTGGATCTACTTGAGCAATGGATACAGCATTACGGTGATATCTTCGGCTATGAAAACATTGTCATCTTTGACAATGAATCCACGGAAACCGAAGTCTTGGATGTGTACCGTAAATACAATCCGAGGCTAGGCTGCATCATGCATTACGGCAAGCAACAAGGCGGCCACAACACGATACATTATCCTGATAAATATCCTGATCTGTATGAAAAACTAGCAAGTAAGTGTCGCTATCTTGCGCTATTTGATACAGATGAGTTTTTATATCACATTGAGGATAATCAAGCCTATGCTGGCCACTATGTACGTGACCTCCTCGAAAAAGAAGCACAACGTGTCGACTTCCAAAAAACAATCTACACCTTCTGGTTTAATGAAATGCCCGAAGACCCGTCGCATTTCCTAATCGGAAGCGACTACATCCACCTCTATAAGGGCGTAAGAGACGGCAAACACTTCATGCCGTCAACACGTGTTGCAATCACACAATCCGGGCACAACAGCTGCGCACCTCTGGATTTAGTCGCCGAAGAGGTACCGACAAATTTCTGGCTCTTTCACAAAAGAACAGTGACCTATGAGCGCCGTTTGCGTGTGAATTATAATAAACTGAAATCCCGCGACGCACTCAAACCCGATGTCACTTTGGAAGATATGATAAAGGCGCCGAGCAAAGACCTGCTTATCGAATCCAGAGCAACACGCGCAGCACTCAGCTATATCAATGAAGTTAAGCGTATCACGGATAAAATGAAGGCCGAGCGCCAAGGGAAAAACGCCGCCCCGCTTAAAGGCGGTTTACGTCTGGACAAGGACAACAAGCTCCATTTCACCGACACCAAATCAGAGCAGCTTGTCACAAAATTCATCACTAATCCGGAGGTTAAACGCTCACTGGCATCTTATCTAAAACATCCGATGACCTGTAGTCTCAACAAAACAGCCATGATTGAACTTGGTGTATACGGCGAAATTGAAGCCTTTGACAAAAATGCAGTTCAGGGATGGTTTCTGGATACATTGGTTGAAGACGCACAATCTGTCGAGCTGAGAATTAATAACCACGTTTTCGATGAAATTACACCGGACAAGCTTGTCGAGCTCCCTTTTGCCGAAGAGCCGTTAAAAGCGGGCTTTAGTTATGAGATTGATAAAAAAGTGTTGAAGGCCTTCATTAAAAAGCAAGGTATATCCAGTCCACTTAAATTACGAGTCATAGCCAAAAGAGTCGGAAAGGCGCTTAAAGGGCCTTCCCAGATCTCTATATAACTGTTGCTTTTTACTGGTCGCTTAGACAGCCAGCTTATAAGTCGCAGCAAACAAAATCCACAAACTGTCCGTTGCCTCATTGTGTTGCAAGCCGTTAGAACCGCCATCTGTTTGTTGGCGGATCAAGAAGGAGTCCGTATGCAAACGGCCAAGAAACGCTTGTGCTGTTTGATTAAGACCCGTCGGAATCTCCAAAACCGTTATGCCGGCATTAAAGTTATCGGAGATGCCGGTAAAGGGTAGACCCGCGATTTCTAGTGATCCTTCGCTATTCAATGCACCGCTACTACCGTCAAGGCGAACCTCTCCGCGAATAAAACATAAATCGCCGAAACGCGTAAAGCTGCCCTGCTGTTTCAAATAAGCATTCACACCCTCTATAACACTGCCTTTCAAAATAGGTGTAAAATTCCCCGTCTCAAAAGGTTGTTGTGCCGCGCTATTCAGGGTTGTTTTGACATTCTGGCCGCCCTGTACAATCGGGACGATCTCTGTCCCGTCAAGTGCCGCCGCATCTGGAAGCTGCGAAAATTTGATATCAGTTGTCATTTTATATGTATCTCCTTTTATGGTTGAATTTAATCTGGTTATTCTTGAACGAGCACTTGCCCGTCCTCGCTTAAGAACCGCTGATAACTTTGCTCGTCTCTGAATTGTTTGATAAAGACACGCGTGCTGGAACACGCCGCCGCAAAGCTGCGGCCGAGTTTCTGGATCATAAAACCTCTTTCATTGATAAAATAAAAAAAGCCCTTCCAAGATAACGAAGGGCGCTGGACAGAGTCAGGGTGTTTATTGACTAAATATTATAGGATTTTATTCCTTTTGTCAAGAAAATTCAGATAGAGCTTATCACAGCAAGCAAAGGTTGCTATAACGCCTAGATGAAACCGTTTTCCCAGCTCAAGATCGCTCTGATTTCCGACAATCTCACAAGAGATAGTCTGAGCCATGAATGCAAAATCGCAAATGTAACGCCAGAGAATTACGGTCTTATCTTTCAATTCTGGAAGCCGGATATCTTATTTGTCGAAGCCACTTGGCGCGGTTTTTTCAATAGATGGCGCTTCAAAATTGCAACTTATCCCGACCGTCATCGTAAGAAAAATAATGCATTAGAGAGAGTCGTCACAGCAGCCAGAAAACAGGGCATTCCTACTGTGTTCTGGAACCGTGAGGATGGTGTGCATTTCGACCGATTTATCGACTCTGCTATGCTATTTGATGCGGTGCTCACAGTGGATGAGGCAATGCTGCCACGCTACAAAGAATGCCTTCCAGATGGCGTTCCCGTTGATGTTATGGAGTTTTCCGTACAGCCCGCCATTCACCATCCCACAAATGAGCCCGCGCAACACAGAGGAAGTTTTGTCGGCAGCTATTCCCTCGTTCATCCGGAGCGTAAGAAATGGCAAGACATGACCTTTAGCGCCGCCAATCCTCTGGGTCTGGATGTTTATGATCGCAATTCCAACCGCCGCAATAGCCAATACCGATTCCCCGATTATGACTGGATCAAGGTTATGCCGGCTGTCTCTTTTGCGAAAACAGCCGATATCTACCGCAGCCATATGGTCAATTTAAACGTAAACACGATTACGGGCTCTAAATCCGCGTATTCACGCAGACTGGTCGAAATCATGGCCTGCGGCACGCTCGCCGTAACCAATAACACCCTTGCCGTTCAAACATTATTCAAAGACTTATGCGTAACAATTGAAACACAGGCCGAGGCCGAAGCCTTCTTTACCCGCATCGCCAAAGACGGGCTTTCTAAACAGGAACAAGAAATCGCCCGTGCCGCAAGCGACCATGTCGGGAAAAACTATACATGGGAATCAAAACTGCAAAAAATCGTTTCCATAGCGAAAGCCTAAGGTTCTATCGAGCCTGACTCTGCTACTGATAAAGCCTGTCTTGCTGTTGATCGGGCTATTTGCCCAACGCCTCTGTGTGGTAAAGGGTGACACGCAAACCGCCATGCTGGACAGGTGCTGTGCTCGGCAAGAACGGCAACCTTGTCGCCTTAGCCAAAGACGCATCCGTTGTTATCAACCCTATGCGCCAGCCTGCGAAGCGCTCTCGCATAACAGCACCTAAGCTTTGGTACAAAGGCGTTAATTTACGCTTATCACCGATCCGTCCACCATAAGGCGGGTTCACAATCACAAGGCCGGGTGTCTTTGTCGGCGGAGAAATATCGCTGATTGAGAGCTGTTTAAACTCGGTCAGACTATCAACGCCTGAAAGAGCAGCGTTTTTCGCACTCATTTCAACCGCGCCACTGTCACGGTCACTGCCATAACAGAAGACATCTTTTACCCTTTCACGTTGAACGCTGCGCATCTCTTCCCAAACCGTGGGGTCAAAGCTGTTCAACCTCTCAAAAGCAAAATGTCTGGAACGCCCGGGGTTGAGGCGCGCAGCTATCTCAGCGGCCTCAATCACAAATGTGCCGGATCCACACATCGGATCGTATAGCGTCTCCTCACCTTTATAGCCGCATTGCTGAAGGAATAACGCCGCCATATTCTCGCGCATTGGCGCTTTATTGAGTGCGGCCTTAAACCCGCGTTTATGCAACAATTCACCTGAGCTATCGACACTGATCGTGCAGATATCACGCTCGATACGTGCCATGATTTTTATGGCGCCCTCTACCGTTGGGGAAACGCCTAAGGCAGCACTTATAGCGCGCTCAATGCGCTGAGCTGCAGCACCTGTGTGATAGATACGTGATTTTGAGCAACTCACCTCGACACGGAAACCGTATTCAGGCCTGAGGATATCAGCCCAACCGACCTCTTTGGCTCTCGCCTCAAGATCAGATAGATGCAATGCCTTAAAGCTGGCAATCCGCGCCAGAACTTTGGATGCTCCGCGCAGCCACAAATTCGCGCGCCACACCTCTGGCCAACCGCCCTGTATGCTAACTCCGCCCTTAAGCGCTTTAGCCTGTTTAAAGCCCTTCATACGCACCTCCTCATACAGTGCTTCTTCCAGACCCGGTGCCGTTGCCAAAAAAATCTCAAAGCTCATTATCATTTCATTCTTTCTATTCAAGCCTCGGCTCAAGACCTAGACATTTTGTGCCGCGGCATAGCCGGATGACCACGCCCACTGAAAATTAAACCCACCGAGATGGCCTGTGACATCGACAACCTCACCAACGAAATAAAGGCCGGGTTGTTTTTTGGCTTCCATCGTCTTTGACGAGAGCTCATCCGTATCAACCCCACCAAGTGTAACCTCGGCCGTGCGGTAACCTTCCGTGCCAGAAGGCTTGACCGCCCATGCATTAATGGCTTGGCTAACCTGTGCCAACGCCTTATCTGGCAAGTCGGCCAAACGTCCACTCAGCTCGACAGACGCGCAAGTCTCTTCCGCCAGGCGCTTAGGCAGAATCTGGGACACGGCCGTGATAATATCTTGTTTTGGCTGGCTTTGCTTGCGCTCTTTCAGATAATCAAGCGCATCCACATCAGGAGCTTTATTGATATGCACCGACTCGCCCTCTTGCCAATAAGAGGAAATCTGGAGGACAGACGGACCGCTAATCCCGCGATGGGTAAACAAAAGTCCCTCGCGAAATTGTGTTTTCGCATAAGAGACCACCGCATCGACGGACACCCCGCTCATTGCCTTACAGCGCTCTAACAGAGCCGCTTGAAAGGTCAGAGGGACAAGTCCTGGGCGTGTCGGCAAAACATTCAGACCGAACTGGCGCGCCACCTCATAGCCGAATTTTGTCGCGCCGATCTTCGGGATCGACAAGCCACCTGTCGCGATCACCAAGGACTCAGCACTAAAACGCCCCTTATCCGTATCAACAACATAGTTTTCCGACAGATAATCAATCTTGGAAACCGCCGTCTCTGTCCTAAGATCAACCTGCCCCGCTTTACACTCATTAACCAGCATATCAATGATTTCTTGGGACTTGCCGTCGCAAAATAGCTGACCCAAAGTCTTTTCGTGATAGGCGATGCCGTGCCGTTCCACCATCTTAATAAAGTCAGTTTGGGTATATTGCTTCAAAGCTGATTTGCAAAAATGCGGATTGGCCGATAGGAAATGCTCAGGCGCGCAATGCAAGTTCGTAAAGTTACAGCGGCCGCCACCAGATATACGAATCTTCTCGCCAATCTTTTTGGCATGATCGAGCAGCAGCACCCGCCGCCCGCGTTGACCTGCAACAGCCGCACACATCAATCCGGCAGCACCCGCACCGATCACAATCACATCATAAGACATATCCATAGCTGTCTCTTATGAAGCCTTTACCCTAAAACTGCAAGATATTTGAAATAAATGGCAGGGGCGACAGGACTCGAACCTGCGACACCCGGTTTTGGAGACCGGTGCTCTACCAGCTGAGCTACACCCCTGCAGGCTGGTACAGTAGTGTTAACGAAAAAGCAGAAAGATTTCCAGAGAAAAATCGCTATATTTATCTTTTAAGAGATCTTGCTGCCACAGGCGCTATCACCACCCTTCTTAGATAGGCCGCCTCTGCGATAAAATTGACCGGCACAATAAAACCACGCTCAAGATAATTGCGCATATCACCGTCTTCGAACATTTCAGAAGGAGTGTGATCCAGAACCCCCGCCTTCCAAGCCTCTTCATGCATTTTAAAGGCAATATAGTGAACATTGTGCCAATTATCTTTTGTCAGTCCGGCTTCGTACGGATAACAAGCGACCGCACCCAGTGCCTGTGAACCGTTTTTCGCAATTCTGCGACATGTCATCATTGCACGTCGTTGCAAGTAAGGCGGGCAAAACAATGTGACTGATTGCGCCTTATCTGCACCCAGATCCAAGGCGTGCTCAATATTTTGCTGCGTATTGGTTGAGTGCAAATCTATTTTAATCCGCTCTTCCGGGATACCTGCCTCGACAAGAAGACGCCGCATATATTCGGCCTCTTTCTCTCCCTCATGCGGATGTTTTCCATCAGGCACAAGACTTTTAAGACTAAAATGCTCAGTCGCTCCATTGCCGCCACAGATATAGATATCGGGGATAAAAGACCATTTTTGTGCAATTAATGCGGCCGCCTTTTGTGCAACATAATAGCTCATAATGTCGCTGCCGAATAAAACCACCGCTTGAGTCGGATAAACGGGCATCTCAAAAAGCATGGCCTCATTAATGCGCTCAATATCATCCTGATTTAAAGTTCGTGACGTTTTAGGCTCAGTCTGGTTTTTCATCGCTGTGAACTATTCTTCTCTTTATTCGGGTTTTGGCATTTGTTCCATAAAGCGTGATCTTGCCTTAAGATAAGACCGCTCATATTTCTTCTTCGTCAATAAATTATGACTGTGCAAAATATCAAAAGCCATGACAATCTTGGGGGTTGCCTGCAATCGCTTCTTTAAGAAAGGTAGAGCCGTCTCAAGCTCTTCTATTGCGGCATTAATCGCTGCCTTTTTTCCTGACTTATGTTCGATTTCAAATAAGTAGATCCAGTCCGAGCGATGCCGGCCATTTGCCGGATCAGAAAAATAACCGACTTCCAGCTTATACTCAACACAGCCGCCTGCAATCTCACGCTCTGCGACAAAGCTCTGAAAATGTGCCTCGGCGCGGGCACGCAGTTTCTTCTTTGTTAGCCATAAAACACAGCGCTTCCACATCGCTTTCAAAGGTTCTGCCTTTTGGAAATTCCACAAATCCGGATGATCTGTCTCTTGCTTTTTACACTTGATCTCATAGCGCTGTCGTACTCTTTTATCGACGGATTTCCAGGCCTTCTTCTTAGGAATAGGGATCTTTAAATCATGATTATAGCCGTCTTTGGTTTTGCGCTCTTTAGACCGCAGCTCAATCATTAACCCCAATAAACGAAACTTTCTGGTATCCCAGTATGTTACAGGATGAAGGCGTGTTCCAACCCGCTTGCGTGTGAGTTTGGTGCCGGAATCAACCAACATATCGCGTACCTGTTTCAGCTCCTCCTTACAAAGCTGATACGAAATCTCTGCTTCTTCGATAGAGCAAATCACAGCTGCTGGGGGTTTGATTTTCTTATTCGCCATAATTGCTATAAACCATGCGCCCTTTATTCTGCCAAATTCTAAACGAAAAAGCGCTATCAATCATTGTGTGTATTAAGAAAATTTAAAGCCACGCGTCAAATATGTTCTTGGCTGAGCCGTCGCCAGGAACTCTCGCCATTGGATAAACTTCTCATGCGCAGCCTTGCGAGCCTCACCTACGGACATACCGCCCTCTACTTCATAGCGAAGTTTAAGGGCAACCTCTTCTATCCATGATACGGCGAATTCTTTATCTCTTGGCAGGTCGAGTTTAAATCGGCGCAATGTGGATTCCAAGTTCTCCAACACCGTTTTATCCCATGGCGTTGCCTGAGCCGCTGCTCGATAGATTTGTGGAATATCAGATATGTCTATATGAGAAAGCGGATCGGCGTGCATTTTATTTCCACTGACGATAACCTCTATCAAAGTTCCTGTAATCATATTAAACCTTTAATGTTTAGGGCCCTCTAGCCTGTCCAATATAGTATCAACTCTTTGTCCTGCTTCACGCAGTTGGGCATTCATAAACTTAAGTTGGTCCATCGCAAAGTCAGCGAAAGCCGTAACTCCAGCCAACACCATAAGCAATTTATCATCCTCGGACAAATCTTGATACACAGCACCCAGAATAAGTGGATAATAACTATCGGCATAGCCCAAAAGGCTCGCCCTTACATCCTTAGGCTCTTCGCCTACGAATTTTGCAAATTCTTCTACAAGACAGCTTACCTCTTGAGTATTTAACTTTTGTTCTTCAGTCGACACAACGGTTTCCTTTTCCCATATTAGTAATAGTCAAGATACATTCTGTCAAATACAAAGACTACTCTGCTATCAAACGAAAATATCGTGCCAAGAAAAAGTACAAAAAAACCGGGCTCGAAAGCCCGGTTTCAAATTCTTTAAAGATGTCTTAGACAAGACTACTCGATGATTTTTTCAACGACGCCGGCGCCAACTGTACGGCCACCTTCAC
>CAXGMH010000011.1:0-38036 GCA_964010795.1 uncultured Alphaproteobacteria bacterium | reverse complement strand
TTACACTTGCCAATGCTGATGATTATATGCGTTTCTATCTCGAAGTGGTCAGCGGCCCGAAAGGTAAATTATATCTGGTTGAAGCCGTTGATGATATGCCATGGGAAGAGGATATTTCGCCGCAATTACGCAAAACTTTGTACGAAACTGTTCAGCCCCTAAGCGTGGCTGAATATAAAGACCATTATCAAGGAAAAGGCGTTGTTTTGTTCAAAGACGCACTTTTTTCACTTACGTTGAAGGTGGATTTAAAAACAGGAGCAGTTTCTTTTTCCGATCAGGATTTGGTGATGGAAAAGCTGCCTGTGCGAGATATGACGCTGGGTCGGTGACTTTTTAATCCGGTTGGTGGACATCAATTAGTTTCCATATCCAATTAAGGAACCGTTAACTAATTGAATTATTTGCATTTTTTAATAAAAAAACCTCTTTTTGTTAGGATTTTGTTTAGACTTTGACCCCATACTGAAAACAGGTAGCGAGGGAAAAGTATTTAAAACGAAATGATCTCAAGGGGTAAAGAGATGTCTTCTACAACTGACTGGACAAATGGCGAGAACGAAATTCCAAGTGTATCATGCCGTGTTGCTTACATGATCGATCATGAGCAGCCTGTGCTGTGCACTTTCATAAGTGACCAACCACTTTTCTTCGTAGAAGATGTTGATCTCGATATAGAAGATGAAACTTTCTTGGAAGAAACAGGTGATTTGCTTTTTGACCTGACGCAACAGCAATTGCGTGACACGGCTCAAAAACTGCGTTCCAAACAAAATGACATGGAAAACCGTGAAGCTGCGGACCGTTTCGAAGATTTTTCATTGAACCTCGAAGGGTTCGGGAAATCAGCGGAACTGGATCTGGATGTTTTGTGCGCGACATTGGCAAAAAGCCGTATGGGTCAAACACTTTTGCAGTTTGCTGAAAACAACAAAATTGCAGTTCAAACAAGTCGTGATACGGCCACAGTTGAATATAGCCGCATGACGCGCAATATTCTGGTTCATCCTAATCTGGATGCGGCCACAGCCCTGATCGGTTTGGCCGAGAGCTTGCGCACCGCGTGGCAGCACCACCAAGGAACAATGATTAACCCGCTTCGTTTCCAACCCGACCATGCTGTGGTTGTAAACCGTGTTCATGCGGCTGATCTTTGTACTTTTAAAATCCGTTTATCATGGGAATTGAAAATGGCTGGTGAGCCGTCTGCCTGGGCACAGATTTTATCTTCGGGTTTGTCTGATATGGCATATCATTTTGATCGCCAGATCAAGACGGACTTCCGCAATTTGAACAACGGTATGGCCAGCCAAATGGCTTTCGAGAAATGGTTCTTAAGCGACCGTTGTAAGTTGGAAGACAAGCGTCTTATACAGACGATGTTGTCCGACCATGCAGGCTTTGTCTTTGATAATGCAGAAATGTCAAAGCATATATCGATGGATGTGATTTCACGCATCGGATCTATGCCTTTGGGTGAAAATTACCTGAGTAAATTATCAGGAAATATCATCTCTGATCCTTTATATACCGAGGTTCGTGACCGCTCTTCTGCGAATTTCTTGTGGTTCATCAAATTTGAAAACGCATTTCGCGAGACAGAACGAGACTTGCAAGAAGACGTCATTTCGGGTACAAAAGAGACCTCATTTGGTCCGAATTCCCGGGTCACAACTTCTGACAAAACGACAACAGCAAGCCTAGAGAGTAACAATGCGAAAGAAGGATTTGGCCAGGTCATTGCGTTTCCGGTCGCAAGCAAGCCGCAAGCAAGCGATGAGCTTAAACGCCCCGCTTCTGTCAGAGCACACGGCAACACTGTTGTCTCCTTGTTCCAGTACAAGAACCGCGGCTAGGAAATCAAACAGACTGCAAAGTTTTGATTTTGTCGTCTTTGATGAGATAGAGGAACAGGCTGATACCCATCAGGGCAGCGTCACGATTTCCGTACTTTTGCAAAAAGAGCAAACCAGCCTTCTAGATGCAGAAGAAAACAGTTTTATCGAGACAATATTTTCAAACTTGGTTGAACGGCTTAATCCATATAAACAGGCGCGTGATTTAATTCAACGCGCTGAATATGCCGGCTATGCGCTGGGTCTGTCCGATCTTGAAACAGGCGGACATTCGATTGATACGCAAAGACGTATATTGTGGCTCGATCACGAAGGTGTTTCTCCTGAAATGCTATTAGAAGATAGCGCATCACAAGATCGTTTATTGATCTCGATGCTGCGCGGTTTACGTGACGTTAACCATGAAATGCGTTTGGGTACGGCTTTAAGGCTCTTGCGCCCCGAAGATGGTATTTTGCTTGAACGTTTCCGTTCTGCAGATTGTGACGCGGTGACGACATCTATTTTGTGGTCGATGCGCCAAAATGGTGAACGGGCACTTTGGCGACAATTCCTTACAAGCGAAGAAGGCGATATTGCAGCTATGTGGCAACGTTGCTATGAAGCAACAGGCTATGCAAATAAAGCTTTGTGTCGTGAAGAGGCATTGAAACTCGCGTTTCTTGTCTGGTTCGAAGACCCAAGCCGTACAATTGCCTGCGACCATGAGACTTTGGGGCAATATGACCTTATGATTCATGATGAAGATGAAGAGACGGCCCTTCGGGCCTTTGGACGCAAACGTCTTTGTGCGGCGTATCTCGGTGGGTTATTCCCGCTCAAAGACGGCCAGCGTTATCTTGATGATCTGGCACAAAGTCTATTATCTGATCCAAGTTTCGCCGGGCCGGATGATGAAATCAATCAGGCGCATTTGCTGCAATTAAAAACCGAGCTTGGCTCTTATAGAGCCAGCGGTGTAACCTTCAGTAATGACAGCCGCAGCCGCAAGCTTGCCTCTATCTTGTTCGAAGAAAAAGAACCTGTTTTGCTGTGATGGGTCTCAGGACGGACCATTCATGCTAAGCGGGTCTTTCTTGTGTCTCACACTCCCGCTACGGATTGCGGCCTGAAGCTGTGCCAGCATGGCATTTATCATTTCTTTTGCAAGAGCAGTATTCTCTCCGACAAGCTCTAATGATGTATAGGTTTCGCCTGCTAACTCTTCTGGATGAATGATACGGGCTTCTATCACAGGAAGGTGATTTTCCGGTTGTCTGACACGCAATGTCATATGAATGGGCGCAAGGATGTCATTCGCACTTGTTATCCTCAGTGTCACCATTCGATTTTTATGCGTTGTTCTTTCATCGATATTCCAGGCGTCTTTGAGAGACATCGTTGTGGAGAAAACCTCTGTGCTACGTTTAGAGCTGTAGGGTAATCCGTTGCCGGGGTGAATGATTAAAATTGTGTTATAGTAATCTGTATGAGGGGAAGAAGATCCAAAAGCACTGTCCTCAATAATTTCTGCGATTTTCTCAGTCGCGCGTAAAAGCTGTTCATTGAACTCGTCATTAATCATGGCTTATCTCCTCAATTACGCGTTTTATGCAAAAATATAAAGCGTGCCGTCAAGGAAAAAAGCCTATGCGTTTTTCTCTGTTCCGGGTGCGAGGGTGACCTTCAGCCCATCCAAAGCCTCAGACATTAAAATCTGACAGGACAAACGAGACCGATCTTCGTCAATTTCAAAGGCTTCATCCAGCATATCTTCTTCATCATCGCGCATGGGGTACAGCTTGTCGACCCACTCTTCGTCAATATAGACGTGACAGGTCGCACAAGAGCAGGCGCCACCGCATTCTGCCTTGATGTTTAGCCCGTGATCGCGAATAATTTCCATGACGCGCCAACCTTCCAGCGCTTCTAATTTATGCGTTTGTCCGTTATGGTCGGTTACCAGAATATGCATTTCGCTCTTTTCTTCGTCTTAACTGTCTTCTATTTTATATTTCTATAGAAAATACGAGGTGAAAACACAATGAAAAAACCAATCCGTCTTTGTCTGGTATCTCTTATATTATGTATTTTTATGCCGGCCTTTGCGCAATCGCAAAGCGTGGTTCCGCAAAGCCGCGAGGATATAAGGCTGTCTTTTGCGCCTGTGGTTAAACAAGTCGCGCCGGCTGTTGTAAATATCTATGTACAAAGGCGTGTGCAGCAACGTGTGGCCAGCCCGTTTATGGGTGATCCGTTTTTTGAACGCTTTTTCGGGCGCGATTTTTTTGAACGCGGATTGGGCGGCGGTATGCGCGAACAGATCAGAAATTCTTTAGGCTCGGGGTTTATTATCGATGAGGACGGCTTGATTGTGACCAATGCCCATGTCATTGACCGTTCGGATGAAATTATCGTCCAGCTCTCTGATGGTCGGCAATATGACGCGCAGATCAGCCTTATTGATGAGCCGAGCGATATAGCCTTGCTGCGCATCGCCCCTCGTGGTGACGAGGTGTTACCGTCTTTGTCGATCGCACCCAGTGAATCTCTTGAGGTTGGTGATATCGTCCTTGCGATCGGTAATCCTTTCGGTGTTGGTCAGACGGTCACGAGCGGGATTGTTTCTGCTCTCTCTCGCGCTGCAAGCGACATTAACGACTTTAACTTCTTTATACAGACTGATGCCGCCATTAATCCGGGTAATTCCGGCGGGCCTCTTGTTTCTCTTGACGGCTCGGTGGTTGGTGTGAATACCGCGATTTTCAGCCGCGATGGCGGTTCTATGGGGATCGGCTTTGCCGTGCCGAGCGAAATGGTGGCCTCGGTTATTGCAGCGGATAAGGCCGGGCAGACAAATGCGCGAGGGATTGTGCGCCCATGGATCGGAATGGAGGGCCAAAGTGTTACTCAAGATGTTGCGGATTCTCTGGATTTAGATGCGGTGCGCGGCGTTATTATCAGTAAGATCCACCCCAAAGGTCCAGCCAAGGATGCGGGTCTTGAGCAGGGGGATATTATAATGGCGATAAATGGTCGTGATATCCGCTCGGCCGAGAGCTTGAAGTTCCGTTTTGCAACTTTGGCAATCGGCGAGGTGATACGCCTGTCTTATTTACGTGACGGTAAATTGCGTGAAACATCCTTTAAGGCGATTGCCCCGATTGAAGAGCCAAAACGAAATACAACCTTGTTAACGGGACGCAATCCTTTGGCCGGACTGAGTGTCGTGAATGTTTCGCCGGCGATAGAAGAAGAGTTGTCGCTCAAACATCAAGAGGAAGGTGTTGTTGTTTTTGAAACAAGAGAAGAGCCGCGCCGATACAGTATCGCCCTGCGGAAAGGTGACGGCATTATGGCTGTTAATGGCGAGGCGGTAGTGTCTGTTGACCATCTTGTGAAACTGCTCAAGCGTTTCGACGGCGAAGGCCGATGGACGCTGACGATCCAGCGTGATGGCCGCACCCAGCGTATTTTGCTCCAGTAATCTTGGTTGAGCGTTTTTTATCCGTTGGGTTTGCTGCCGGGCTTTGGCGTCGTGCGAAGAGCGGCAATTAAAGCACGGTTGTTGTGCAGATGCTTGTTATAGGGATCAAAGATCAAAGCCTTGTCGATTATATCAAGCGCTTCCGCTTTTTTTTGTTGGGCTGATAAATTCAGCGCCAGATTGTTTAAAACCTTTACCGGATCGCCTTGCCAATTTTCCAAAGCCTGCTTGAGATGACCTTCCGCCTGTCCGTGATAGCCCAGCGCGTCGAGCGTCAGACCATAAATATGCTGAGCTACGGCATCGCTTTCGCGCATATCAACGGCACGTTCCGCAAGAGGGAGAGCTTGTTCGAACTCACCTAGCGAGAGATGTGTCTGCGCGAGCGCGACCATAACATCACGGCTGGTTTTATTCTCGTTCCAGCCTTGCAGGATGATTTTGGCCTTTTTGGCCTGTCCGTCTTTGCGTAAGGCAGTTGTGTAATGCAAGACCGTTTCTATATCTTGCGGGTTGCGGCGGTAAAGCTGCTCATAAAAAACCAGCCCTTCCTTCGCGGCTCCTTGTTGTGTGGCGATATGAGCCGCTCTTTGTATAGCTGTGTCTACGGTCGGTGCGCCTTTATGCGCAAGCGAGTGTCGGCCATTATGTGATGTGGAGGTTGTTTGGCAGGCACTTAGCATAAGGGCTGCTGCGCAAGTGAAGGTCAGTAAAAAAGTCTTTTTCATCATATGTCTTACCCCTGTTTTGCTTTATTCTCTGGCCTGAGACGGTTGCAGGCCTGCCGGTACGCTGGGTGGTGGCCTGTTGCCTGCGGCATTCTGGCCGCCTGTCTCGTTGTCTGTGCCCGTGTTCATAGCCATTTCATGACATCCATCCGGACAGTAATAATAAGACAGAGCCTGACAGGGTGTTTGTCCATCCCCGCCCGAACGGCCACACGCTCTGCGTATTTTCAAATATTGCGGTTTATTGGCGCCGATTACGAGTTGGCGTGATAAGATCGTGTCACCGCTTTCATTAAGAATAGTCAGAGAGGTTGTGCCGGGTTGTCTCGGTACGATGACGACATGGCGAGGTGTGTCAACAAGTACAGAGGCATGAGCAGGATTAGCGACAATTATCGATGCCGCATCTTCGGTCAATTGTAATAATTCGGATTGATCCAACGATAAGTGCAGCAAAGGATCGTTTTCATTGAACTCTGCTGCTCCGGCCGCAACAGAGAAGAATATATATATGCCAACAATAAGTTGTTTTAAAATCATCCCGGCCCCTATTTGTGTGTTACCCAATATTCATTGTAACGCGACAAAGGTTCACGATGGCTTAAAAATACTTAGGCCTTAATTCAAATTTAAGATGTTTTTAATTGAAATTATGATGCTTAGCCAAAAAACCTATAGGCTCCGCGAAATTGATCGGAGGTTCCGTGACCGCGCGGATCTATTAAATCACGCAGAGCGATTGTGCGGTCTTCGGCATTTATCATCTCAACGCGGACGCCGGTAACCTCTGGCTGGTCAAGACGCATATTGGCATAGGCATCAGCGGCAACGGCGCTGCTGAAAACTTCGACGTAGCGACCGGTATTGGCAAGCTCTTGTGTTTGCCCATTTACTCTTTCGTTTGTCTCTGAAACACGGAAACGCATCCCCTCTTCTTGGTGTTCAACTTCGCTCATAATCTGTGCCGCATTGAATTCAGGGTTGGATGTACCCTCATTGCAAGCCGCTAATGCAAAAGCGGTTAGGGCTGCGCCAAAGGCTGTGATTGTTGATTTTATTCTCATTGGATGTCTCCGTTTTACGGTCACATTACCCATTCTTATATCTTATGTCAAATAATATTAGAAACACCCAAGCAGTGGCGGCCATATTTTACCATAATATTTATTTTGACTTTCTTTATTTAAAGGCGCATATTAGCCTCTTATTAAAGCTTTTTGTCTATAGTAATCATAGGGAATATTGTGGTTATTAGGGGAGTAAGAGAATGGTCTTTAAAGGCCCAGATTTAATAAAGGATGATGCCGCGTTCAGACGCGGTTTTGAAGAACCTGTCCGAACGCGCAAGGCGGCGTTTCGCGATGGACAAAGCCAGCCCAATCCTCAAACGATAGATATAACACAGAGGACTGCATATACAGGCGCTATTCTTTCTTCTGATCCAAAAGAGGAAATTTCATTTTCATCTCAACATGATCCAAGCGCAAATGAGGCCGATATTTTGGGTGCGGCATTGATGGGCACGATGGCGCCGAGTACACACACGGCAATGGGTGCGGCTCAATTAAGCGAAGAGGTAGAAATTTCACGAGGAAGAGCTGTTCCTCAGCATGGCTGGAAAGTAGAACGAAAAGACCAGCCCAGTTTATTCCAGCCCCATCCCAAAGCCGGTGATGTGCGCAGGCAAAGCAGCCCCAGATTCGGTATATAAACCATTTACATTGACATATTGCACAAACCCTGTTATCGCTTTTGTTGAAACAAGAGAGGTTTTTTATGGACGGTATTGTTCAGGTAAAGGGTGGTTTTGTTCCTGAGGTTCAAGTAGCGGGAGATGCGCTCAAACAGGCGATGCATGAAATCCAACAAATTTTGGCTGATGGCCTTGATGGCGATCATTTCTCGGTTGAGTTTGAGGAATGGGTGCCGGATGCGGATGGCTATGTCGAGGAAATGCCTCAGATCCGGCCTTTTCAAGGAGATAACTTTCCGAGACGGCTTGAGAAAAACACGCTGGGGTATTTCGTAAGGCTGTATTTGAATAACTATGATGGCATTTTGGGTGATATGAATGTCACGGCAACGTGTGTGATTATGGATCGCAGCCAAGGAGTGTGCGGCATTCGTCTGGACTCGAAAGGACCGCTTCAGCCGGGAACGAAGACAGTTTACCTGCCCAATGACTGTCGCCGCGAAAATGTTTTGAAAAACTTCCTACAGCATTTGCGGTATGAGGCAAAGCGTGCTTGCCCGCCAAGGCCGCCTGCGCCTTCCCCTGTCTAATCTTAATGGCGCATTTGTTTTATTGGAGTGTAATTTCGCAATCGTAAAATTGTGCATCGGCGGGCGTAATCAGCTCTTTTGATGCTAATATGACGGAATGCAGCTTGCCATCAATCTTTGCTGTCCAGAAATCGAGAAACCGCTTCAGCTCTGGAAAGCGCGGCGCCAGATCATATTCCTGCCAGATATAGCTTTGCAGCAATTTTGGATGGTCGGGCATATAATACAGAATTTCCGCCGTGGTTAGACGGTAATCATTAAGCTGTTTTAAGAAGTCTTTATCCATATCATCTCCTTTGTTCTCAAAGAAGCGCACCAAGTTTCGCGCATATAAGCGGGATGGTTCTATCCCATAATATAAAGTTTAGATGAAAAAGTTTAAAAAGCGCTTAATTGCCGCCTATGGATAGAGAGGGGGACGCAGTGCTTGATCCGGATGGTTTGCGACGAGAATAGAACAGACCCGAGCCAAAAGCCAAGATAGCTATGACGGGTAAAAATTCTTGTATGACTGGGGAAACCTCTCCGCTTATGCCCCAGCTTATACCGATCCAGGCACTGGCGGCAATAATTGACCACAGACCTGCTTTTTTCAAGCGTGGAAAAGTTTCATTGGCAATGGCTGAAAGAGGTTTATCCATGCGTAGAAATTACCCCTTACGCAACTTTATGTCAATATTAATTTTTTTTGCCAAATTACTTGAAATTTTATACAGGCCGCGATAAGTATTTAGCACTCGCTAAGGGTGAGTGCTAATAAAGGCGCTTTTGATGGCGTGAAATAAGGCTCACAAGTTGCGAGCGATAACTTTAAACCAAGGAGAAAACATATGAAGTTTAGACCTTTACATGACCGTGTTCTCGTCCGCCGCGTTGAAGCGAGCGAGAAAACTGCCGGCGGGATTATCATCCCAGATACGGCTAAAGAAAAGCCACAGGAAGGCGAAGTTGTTGCCACAGGTACTGGCGCACGCGAGAACGGCAATGTCATTCCTCTGGATGTAAAATCCGGCGACCGCATTTTATTTTCGAAATGGTCCGGTACAGAAGTGACAATCGATGGCGAAGAGCTGTTGGTCATGAAGGAAAGCGACATTATGGGCGTTGTTGACGCTGCGTAAGTCAAAGAAAACGAAGACGTTTTAATTCATACAAATTAAAGGAGTATTCTCATGAGTGCTAAAATTATTGAACATTCAGAATCCGGCCGTAAAAAAATGGTGGCCGGTGTTGATAAACTGGCCAATGCGGTCAAAGTAACATTGGGCCCGAAGGGTCGTAACGTTGTCATCGAAAAATCTTTCGGTGCGCCTCGCACGACCAAAGACGGTGTATCTGTTGCTAAGGAAATCGAACTCGAAGATAAGTTCGAAAACATGGGTGCATTGTTGATGCGCGAAGTTGCGACAAAACAAAATGATGCAGCCGGTGACGGTACGACAACTGCAACTGTTTTGGCGCAAGCGATCATCCATGAAGGCATGAAAAGCATCACAGCGGGCTTGAACCCAATGGATATCAAACGCGGTATCGATATGGCGGTTAAGGCTGTTGTTGAAAACATCACAGGCCGCGGTATTCAGGTGAAATCAAACGACCAGATCAAACAGATCGGTACGATTTCTGCGAATGGTGACCTTGATATCGGATCGAAAATTGCTGAAGCAATGGAAAAAGTTGGTAACGAAGGTGTGATCTCTGTTGAAGAGTCCAAGTCTTTGGAAACCGAGCTGGATGTCGTTGAGGGTATGCAGTTTGACCGCGGTTACCTGTCTCCTTACTTCGTCACAAATTCAGAAAAAATGACGTGTGAACTCGAAGACCCGTTCATTTTGTTCCATGACGGCAAGCTTTCTAATCTGCAAGCGATGCTTCCTATTCTTGAATCAATTGTCCAAAGCGGCAAGCCACTATTGATCGTCGCCGAAGATGTTGAGGGCGAGGCCCTTGCAACATTGGTTGTTAACAAACTACGCGGCGGCTTGAAAGTTGCTGCCGTTAAGGCGCCTGGTTTCGGCGACCGTCGTAAAGCGATGCTCGAAGATATGGCGATCCTGACAGGTGGTACAGTGATTTCCGAAGATGTTGGTATCAAGCTTGAGAGCGTGACACCTGATATGCTTGGAACGGCCAAGAAAGTTCGCATCACCAAAGACGATACAACAATCGTTGATGGCGCGGGCGACAAGGCAAATATCGAGGCTCGTGTCGGTCAGATCCGCAACCAGATCGAAGAAAGCACATCTGACTATGATAAGGAAAAACTGCAAGAGCGTTTGGCCAAGCTTGCCGGCGGTGTTGCTGTGATCCGTGTCGGCGGTGCGACTGAGGTCGAAGTGAAAGAGAAGAAAGACCGCGTTGATGATGCAATGCACGCAACACGTGCCGCTGTACAAGAAGGCATTATTGCCGGCGGTGGATGTGCCCTTCTTTACGCAACATCAGCTCTTGAAGACCTCAAAGGTGCAAATGACGACCAGAATGCAGGTATTGCTATTGTTCGTCGCGCGCTACGTCGTCCGGCTTTCCAGATTTTGACAAATGCCGGTGAAGAGGCGTCTTTGATTATTTCCAAATTGTTGGAAAAAGGCGACATGAACCAAGGCTTTGACGCTCAAAACGGTGAGTTCACTGATATGGTCAATGCTGGTATTATCGACCCTGTGAAGGTTGTTCGTACTGCAATCCAGGATGCTGCTTCTGTGGCGTCTCTCTTCCTCACAACCGAGGCAGTGATTGCCGATGCCCCAGAAGACAAGAACTCAAAAGGCGGTATGCCTGATATGGGTGCTATGGGCGGCATGGGCGGTATGGGCGGCATGATGTAATCAGCCCCGCATATATCTGCGCTAATGAATTGAAGAGGCCGGTCTTTTACAGATCGGCCTCTTTTATTATGTCGTTATGGCGACACCTGCCTTTTGTTATTATGAAGTGTAGCTGAAGCAGTCTTTTGCTCTTAACCACCAATATTGCTTTGTTGCTGGCAAGTCTCGCAATGGCGATATGTTACAAAAATGCAACATAATGACAAAATTGTAACAGATTGTCGCAAAGCGTGAATTGACTATGGCGACGAATAAACAATACTTAGGCCTATCACTTCTGATGGGCAGAGGTGTAATTTTAAGTTTATCTAATTTTGGGAACTATTGGAGGTTACCATGAAAAAACTTTTACTCGCAGGTGTTGCAGCTGTTGCCGTTAGTGCCGCTGCTCCAGCTTCAGCTGAGATCGAATTGAATCTCGGCGGTTACTTCAAAGGCTATGGTGCTTTTGTTGACCAAGACGAAAACAACACAACAACTGTTTCTGCTACTGGTGGAACTGCAAGCGTTCGTGATTTCGATCTTCTCCGTAACACAGAAATTCACTTCGGTGGCGAAACAACTTTGGACAACGGTCTAACAGTTGGTGCTCACGTTGAAGTTGAATCTGATTCTGCTGACGGTTTCGAAGTTGAAGAATCTTACGTTTACTTCTCTGGCGGCTGGGGTCGCGTAAACTTGGGTGCTGAAAACGGTGCTGCTTACTTGCTACAAGTTGCTGCTCCTTCTGCAGACTCTAACATCGACGGTCTTCGTCAGTTGATCCAGCCTTTCAACTATGATGCTTTGACTGGTAATGCTTCTGTGGTTAATGCTGTTTCTGCAAATGGCCTCGACTACGAAAACAACATGACGGGTTACACTGACAAGTTGACTTACTTGACTCCTGTCTTCTCTGGTTTCCAGGCTGGTGTTTCTTACACTGTAGACAACGATGATTCCGCTGCTTCTGGCGTTGGTTTCGAAGATGATGCTACTGATGGTTTCGAAGAAGCATATGAAATCGCTGCTCGCTATGAAGGCCAGTACGAAAACGTAGGCGTTACTTTGGGTGCTGGTTACGCTAACCAGTCTTACGAAGGTAACACTGCTGGTATAGATGACCGCACACAGTGGAACGTTGCTGCTGACCTCGACTTTGCTGGCTTTGGCTTTGGTGTAGCTTACACTGAAGACGACTACGGTAATGACGGTGCAGCTTCTACTGATGATGAAGAAACTTTGGTTGTTGGTGCTGACTACACAACTGGTGCCTTCAAATTCGGTGTTTCTTACTTCGACCAAGACAATACATTCGGTATCGAAGACCTCGAAACTAAGCGTTACACTGGTGGTGTTGTATACACATACGGCCCAGGTATGACGTTCCGCGGTTCTATCTCTCAGGTCGAGCATGAAAATGCTGTTGACGCTGAAGGAACTGCTGTTCTTCTAGGTACAGACATCAAGTTCTAATTCGAATTTGATAATGAATTTTGGGAAGGGCGCCTTTTTGGCGCCCTTTTCTTTTGTTTGCTTGTTCAAAACATTTTAAGATGGCTGATATGAACACGATTGCCGATAGACTAGCCGATATAACCGCACAGCTAGATAAGCGCGTAAAATTGATTGCCGTTTCCAAACGGCAGCCAGAGCCGCGTGTAGAAGCCGCATTAAAGGCAGGGCATCGGATTTTCGGGGAAAATCAACTGCAAGAAGCGCAGGCACGTTGGCAAGGTCGACGTAGCACTTGCCCTGATCTTGAGCTGCATATGCTAGGCCCCCTGCAAAGCAACAAGGTTAAGGAGGCGGTTGCGCTTTTTGATGCTATTCACTCTTTGGACCGAGAGAAGATCGCGCGTAAATTGGCCAGTGAAATTAGGAATCAGGGACGCGATCCGGCCTTGTTTATTCAGGTAAATACAGGTGAGGAAACGCAAAAATCGGGTGTTTTGCCAAAAGATTTGGAGGCGTTCTACGCCTTTTGTACAAAAGAGTGCGACTTGACAATAACAGGGCTGATGTGTATCCCTCCTCTTTCCGAGCCTCCTGCTTTGCACTTTGCTTTACTCAAAAGATTGGCGGGGAGGCTGGGGCTGGATGATGTCTCAATGGGAATGTCATCAGATTATAAAAAGGCCTTGGATTTGGGCAGCACCTATATAAGAGTGGGCAGCGAGATCTTTGGAGCAAGAGAAGAAGGGTAAAAGGGCGGTGTTTATGGCGAGACATTCATTTAATAATGGAAGGGCTGTTTTTACCAGCCAGCACGATCAGAAGAAAGAAGTTCTCAGAAGCGGCTCACTCGAAGTACTAAGCCGTCTTGAAGGGTTCTTAAGAGCCTTGCCGTCAGGCGCATATGCGCGATCGCTATCTGAGCAGGGCTCAACGATTGGTGACCATATGCGCCATATTGCAAATCACTATGATTTGATATTGGGCGCCCTTGAAGGGAAGCAGAGCCGCATCGACCTCATTGCTCGTAACCGGATGGATCGGATTGCAACCGATCATAGAGAAGCGCTCCGACGCGTCCAAAGTTACCGTGAGCGTATAGAGGGTATGGAAATGCCTGATCTTGAGCGCCTTTTATATGTGCGCGATCAGGATGATATGCATTCTGACCCGCAAGAGCTGCCACAATGTGCGGGTGCCTTAATGCGCGAAAAACTAAGCCAGCATAGTATTCATCATCTGGCCGTGATGTATCAAATGGCCATACAGCTTGATAAGGGCTTTCGCTATGCTGCCTCTCATACAAATGCGTTTTCCACGCCTGCTCAGCCACAAGCAAGAACACCTAAATAAAGTTATAAGAAGATGACTTTCGCTTCATTCTGGCCTATATCTTTTTTATGCCTGAATTACCCGAAGTTGAAACAGTGAAGCGCGGCTTGGCTCCTGTGCTTGAAAATGCACAGATCAAGCGTTTTGCTCTGCATTCTCCCTCTTTGCGCCAGCCACTTGATAAAAGCTGGGAACAGGTGTTTACAGGTCAGACCATCACACGGCTAAGCCGTAGAGGCAAGTATCTGTGTTTACACACTCAAACGGGCGAGGGGCTTGTTATCCATCTCGGTATGTCGGGCAGCTTCCGTGTTTGTGGCGATAATACGCCCTGCATTAAGCACGATCATTATAGTTTTTACCTCACTAGCGGTCAGGCAGTGCACTATAATGACCCGCGTAGATTTGGGATTTTACGGCTGTTCTCGAAGGAGCAGGGCTGGCAAGCCGACCCTGCTTTCCGAAAGATGGGACCTGAGCCGCTTGAGGAGGGCTTTGATGCCTCTTATCTGAAGCGCGTGCTTGAGGAGAAGGTGACGCCGATCAAGACCAGCCTTCTGGATCAGTCGGTTGTTGCCGGGCTTGGCAATATATATGTGTGCGAAGCGTTACATATGGCGGCAATTCATCCAAAGCGGAAAAGCGGTGCAATATCCTTGAAGCGGCTCGAGCGCCTTGTGGCGGCAATAAAAGAAGTTCTGGCAAGAGCAATAGAGGCCGGCGGCTCATCTTTGCGCGACCATAAATTAACTGATGGATCCTTGGGCTATTTCCAGCACCAATTCCTTGTGTATGGAAGAGAGGGAGAGCCTTGTCCGACTTGTCATGTGTTGCCGGATGGCGCAAACTCTAAGGCGCAATCTTTGATAAAGCGGGCGGTACAATCTGGACGATCCAGTTTTTACTGCCCCCGCTGCCAAAGCTAATGAAGGTAAATAAAACGTGCTCGGAAAAACGCTGTCTAGATTTGTTTGTGCTGTGTCGGTCTGTTTCTTTCTGGCCGCGCAGTTGGCTGTGGCGCAAGAGCGTTTCTCGCAGCTGATAGAGGATCTGCCCTTGGCGCCGGGACTTGTGGAGCGCACAGATCAGAGCATCGTGTTTGATAAACCTTCGGGACGTCTGATTGAGCTGATGGCGGTATCGGATCAAGCCGACCCGGCTATGATTTACCGTTTTTATGAGCGTTCTTTACCCCCTCTGGGCTGGCAGAGAAAATCAGACAATATTTTTTCTCGGCAGGGCGAGCGCCTAAAAATTTCAGCAGAACAGGCGGATAAACAGACTGTTGTAATTTTTGCCTTAAGCCCTGAATGATTTTTCCTACTCTTTTTGCTTGACAGGTCAAGCCCCACTAGCTTATATCACAAGTCTTGCATGTGGATATCTGTGTTCAGAACACCGCAAAGCAATGTGAAAAATAATTTGTAACGAGATAACAGGTTTAGTTTTTAAAATGGCTAATATTAAATCAGCAAAGAAACGTATTAAAACAACTGCACGTCAAACAGCGGTTAACACAGCGCGTCGTTCACGTATGCGTACTTTTGTTAAGAAGGTTGTAACTGCGATTGAAGCGGGCGATGTTAAAACTGCTGAGGCGGCCTTTATCGCTGCACAGCCGGAATTGGATCGTTCTGTATCAAAGGGTATTTTGAAGAAGAACACTGTTGCCCGTAAAAAGGCACGTCTATCAGCCCGAATTAAGGCTCTTAAAAGCGCTTAATTAATCGGGTTTGACCCTCCAAATTTTTACAAGTAATTATCGTATTGAAACGAAGTAATGGCCTGTCCGTTACTTCGTTTTTTTTTCATATTTATAATTTTATTACTTTTTTCAATTTTCATGATTTGTTCGGTTGCATTGTGAAAATTTCTGATCTATGGTCAAGGAATAGACAGCGACGGGATAACAATAATTTGCGAAACGCAGATAAATAAAGGGTTTCGGTGTCTATTTGCTCAAAGGTGTAAGGCTTTTGAGTGTTTCAGCAGATGAGGAAAGCGAAAGCTTTAGGAAATTGTCTGCAAATATTTGGAAAGTGAAAACAAATAAAAATAATTTCATTTTTGCTTTCTAAAAGCTTTATTGAGACAAGATGCAATAAAAAAGAGTGTAATTACTCTGCAGTACTTTATTGTCTAAATAGAGCGGTGTGTGTTTGTGAGTTTTTAGGATAGCTACATCCGATAAACTCTGGTTTAAAACAAAAGGTCTTGTTTTATAAAAACGGGGCGTGATCCATAAGAATGGGAGAAATATAAACATGGAAAACGAAGCCATCAACAAACAGCAAACACCAAATCTGAGCGGCCCCCTCGCCCCGACGGCCAAGATTAAGTCAGACTGGAATTCTGTTTATGAGGCGCTGCGTTCCGAATTCGGCGAGGCCGTTTTCCGCAGCTGGTTAAAGCCTCTGACACTACAGGCTTTTTATCACGGCACATTAGAAGTCTCCGTCCCGACCCGTTTTATGCGTGACTGGATCCAAAACCACTATCAAGACAAAATTCTAGGCTTATGTGCTGCGCGTAATACTGAGATCACACGTCTGGAGATTGTTGTTGTACAATCTTCTGTATTCGATACAGAAAAGGATAGCGCCTCTGCTAATGCGAATAAACCAGCGAATAAAATCAACGGTAAGGACGTTGCTACACTGCAAGAGACATTGGCAAGCCCGCTCGACAGCCGCTTTAACTTCGATAGCTTTGTCGTTGGCGAGCCGAATGCCCTGGCTCATGCCGCAGCTCAGCGTGTCGCTCAAAGTGAAACAGTTCCCTTTAACCCGCTTTATCTGCATGGTGGCGTAGGGTTGGGTAAAACCCACTTGATGCACGCAATTGCGTGGGATATTCAAAAGCGCCGTCCGGATGCACGTGTTGTTTATCTTTCGGCTGAAAAATTCATGTACCAATTTGTGCGCTCTTTGCGTTACGAAGACACAATGACCTTTAAGGAATTTTTCCGTTCGGTTGATGTTCTTATGATTGATGATATCCAGTTCATCTCGGGCAAAGAGTCTACACAGGAAGAATTCTTCCATACGTTTAATGCGCTTGTAGACCAGAACAAACAGATCGTTATTTCCTCTGATAAATCGCCATCTGATCTTGTCGGTGTTGATGAGCGTTTGCGTTCCCGCCTCGGATGGGGTTTGGTTGTTGACCTTCAGCCGTCAACTTATGAATTGCGTCGCGGCATTCTGGAGTCTAAGGCGGCACAGTTCGATGTTGAAATTCCGTCAAATGTAATTGAGTTTTTAGCACATAAAATCAGCAGCAATATCCGCGAGCTCGAAGGTGCATTGAACCGTATCGTCGCCCATGCCGGCCTTGTCGGCCAGGCGGTCACTCTGGAAAGCACGCAACAAGTGCTGTCTGATTTGCTGCGCGCAAGTGAGCGTCGCATCACAATTGATGAAATCCAGCGCAAAGTTGCCGAGCATTACGGCATCCGTATGACGGATATGCATTCTGCGCGCCGTGCGCGTGCAGTGGCTCGTCCACGCCAGATTGCAATGTATCTTTGCAAGCGTTTGACACAGCGCTCTTTGCCGGAAATTGGCCGCAAATTCGGTGGCCGCGATCATACGACAGTCATGCACGCCGTGCGCAAGGTTGAAGAGTTGATCGATCAGGATAACGGCTTCGCTGATGATGTTGATGTGGTGCGCCGCGCCTTGACGGGGTAATGTCAACAATAAAAGGGTATCGTTTGGTTTGTTGACATATCTCTTGCATCATATTAACACTTTAAGATATTGATATTTATGAGGAATTTTTTATGAGCGAAGCAAATGCTAAAAGTTCATTTTTGAATGGTGCGCTTGACCCTAGACCATTGCCTGCTTATTTAAAGTCGCTGGTTGGTAGAGAAGTTAAAATCCAAGAAAAAACTTTAGAGGTGCGTGGCAAAGAGTATAAAACTCACGAAATCGCCGAGGATGACACAGTATATCAAGAGATTAAAAAGCTGGTAAAATCCGAGTTTGGGGAAGCAGCTGTTGGTAAACCAATACCGCCCTCAATTCTTATTGGAGTTCCTTGGCTTATACTCCCAGCAGATTTAAATCTTTCTCGTATGGTTATTCATTTAGAACAAAAAGATGGCAGGCTTTACATTAAGGATGAATGTAAATTCGGTTAGCGCCGCTTTTTTGATAGGAAAAGTACCTTCACTTTTAAGGAAAAGTCTTGGCAGTCTTGCCTAATATGCTATATTCACGGGTAAATAAGCATAGACACTAGGATTTTGCCATGAAGATTACGATAGACCGTTCCGACCTAATGCGTGCATTGAGCCACGTACAATCTGTTGTAGAGCGCCGGAACACTATTCCTATTTTATCAAATGTGAAGTTGGAAGCGAAAGACAATGTCTTGTCGCTCACGACCACGGATATGGATCTTGAGATCAATGAGTCAGTTGCTGCAACCGTTGCTACAGAAGGTGCGACGACTGCACCGGCACAGACATTGCACGATATCGTTCGTAAATTGCCTGACGGTGCGGCCGTAGAGCTTGCCGTTGACCAAGGTGGCGCAACAATGACGGTTAAGGCCGGACGTTCTGTGTTTAAGCTCAGCTGCCTGCCGATTTCTGACTTCCCTGATATCAGCCGTGATGATCTTGGCACGAATTTCTCTATGTCCGCTGCTGATCTGCGGACGATGATCGACAAGACACGCTTTGCGATGTCAACCGAAGAGACACGCTATTACCTCAACGGTATTTATCTGCACGCAATCGAGAAAGACGGAATGCCTTTCCTGTGTGCTGTTGCAACAGACGGACACCGTTTGGCCAAGCTGGATATGCCGCTTCCTGAAGGGGCAGCGTCTATGCCGGGTATTATCATCCCGCGCAAGACAGTCAGCGAGATACGCAAGCTTGTCGAAGATGCTGCGGATCAAATTGAAATTTCTATGTCAGAGAACAAAATCCGTTTCTCATTCGATCATATTCGCATGACATCCAAGCTGATTGACGGAACATTCCCTGATTACCAAAAAGTGATCCCGCAAGGTAATGACCAGCTGATTGAGCTTAATCCTGCTGAATTTTCCAAAGCCGTTGACCGTGTTGCCACAATCACAGCCTCTGATAAGTCGCGCGCTGTGAAACTTTCTATCAATGGCAATGCTATGACATTATCTGCCAACTCTCCTGATGCAGGTTCTGCAACAGAGGATGTTGAAATACACAATGATAATGTGGCGATCGAGATCGGCTTTAACTCTCGTTATTTGCTCGATATCACAAGCCAGATCGAGGGAGACGGATGTCGCTTCTCTTTGGCGGATTCTTCTTCGCCAACAGTTGTCGAAGATATCTCGGACGCCTCTGCACTTTACGTGATTATGCCACTGCGCGTGTAATCGTTACTTGTGCCGGGCCTGACTGACTCAGCTTCACCAGCTTTTAAACAGCTATCGCTTACGGATTTTCGTAATTACGGTACTCAAAGTCTTGAGAACATAGAGGCGCGTTTTGTTGTGCTCACCGGTTCGAACGGTGCGGGAAAGACAAATATTTTGGAAGCACTAAGTTTGTTCAGTCCCGGGCGTGGCCTGCGCAATGCGAAATCCGAAGACATCCTGAATAAGCAAACGATGAGCCCGGCCAAAGAATGGGCCGTTTCTGCACAGATTGATACGGCTTATGGCACGGTCCGTATCGGAACGGCCAGTACGGCTCAAGATAAAAGACGCCGGATTTCCGTACAGGGCGCATTGCTCAAATCACAAACAGCGCTTGGTGAGTATCTCTCGGTTTTATGGCTGACACCGCAGATGGACGGATTGTTTATGGGTGGTGCTTCCGAGCGCAGACGTTTCTTTGACCGCATGATTTATGCTTTTGATCCTGCGCATATGGGGCGGTTGACGCGCTATGAGAATGCTATGCGCCAGCGCAGCCGTATCTTGACAGAAGACGGCCAGAATGCGGAGGCCTCGTGGCTGAAGGCTTTGGAAAGCGATATGGCTGAAACGGCTGTGGCGATAACGGTGTCTCGTCTTGATTTTGTGAAACGTCTAAATGCGATGGTGCGTCGTTTTGCCGAAAGCGGGGCATTGAAAAACTTTCCACTTGGTCAATATAGTTTAAGCGGCTTTTTGGCCGAAGGTATGAATGACAATAAACGTTCGGCTCTGGATGTCGAAGATGAACTGAAAGAGCGCCTGAGCCAAAGCCGTAAAGACGATGCACGGCGCGGGGGCGCTACGGATGGAGCGCATAAATCTGACTTTGTCAGTATTTATATGGATAAGCAGATGCCGGCCGATCAATGCTCGACAGGTGAGCAAAAAGCGTTATTAACCGGCCTTATGCTGTCCTTTGCCATGATGCGCAAAAGTGAGACAGGGCAAGCGCCGGTCTTGCTGCTTGATGAGATCGCAGCGCATTTCGATGAAAGTCGACGGGCAGAGTTGTTTGACCTTCTGGAGGAGAGCGGCGCACAAGTGTTTATGACGGGCACGGATCGCCAGCTTTTTGATGCATTGACGGGACGGGCGTTGTTCCTAACTGTCGATAAAGGTGAAATATTCAGGGAGAAAATAGATGAACAAAATTGAATTTAAAGGCGCAGATGGCCAGACACTAAGCGCAAGGCTGGATAAACCAACCGGGCAAATCAGAGCCTATGCTCTGTTTGCGCATTGCTTTACTTGTGGCAAGGATATCAGAGGCGCCAGTGCGATTGCCAAAGCCTTATCAAAGGAAGGCATTGCGGTATTGCGTTTTGACTTTACTGGTCTGGGCGCGAGTGAGGGCGAGTTCGCCAACACTAACTTTACCTCTAATGTTCAGGACCTGCTGGCGGCAAGCCGCTATATGGAAGAAACATTTGAGGCGCCGCAATTATTAATCGGGCATTCTCTCGGCGGAACGGCTGTTCTGGCAGCGGCAAGCGAAATACCATCTATACGTGCAATTGCGACAATCGGTGCGCCGTCGAACACAGAACACGTGACGCATCATTTTAAAGAAAAAGAAGAAGAAATCCTTGAGAAAGGCGAGGCGGAAATACAGCTTGCTGGCCGCCCCTTTAAAATCAAAAAACAGTTTATCGAGGATATGCGTGCCCAAAATATGACGGATAAGATTGCCAATTTGAAAAAGGCACTTCTGATCCTGCACGGACCTTTGGATGAGACAGTTGGTATCGAAAACGCATCTGAAATATTCCGCACAGCCAAACATCCGAAAAGTTTTATCTCGCTTGACGGAGCCGACCATCTCTTGACCAAAAAAGAGGATGCTGCCTATGCGGCCTCAGTGATTGCAGGTTGGGCCGGACGTTATATCGATACGACACCGGAAGAGCAGAAAGAGAATAGACCGGAAAAAGGCGTGGCGCGGGTCGAGACGACCGGTAACGGGAAATTCCAGAACCGCATTTTTGTTGGTACGCATGAGATGCTTGCTGATGAACCAAAAGGTTATGGTGGTGATGAAACGGGACCAACGCCTTATGAATATCTGGCTATAGCCCTTGGCGCGTGTAAATCCATGACGATCAAGATGTATGCCGATCATAAGAAACTGCCTCTGCAAGGTGTGAGGGTGGATGTCAAACATGACAAGATTCACGCCGAGGATTGTGCTGAATGTGACCAGTCTCAAAAACAGATCGACCAATTCGATTGTGCTGTCACGGTGATAGGGGATGAACTTACAGATGACCAGAAAAAGAGAATGGTTGAAATCTCCGAGCGCTGCCCTGTTCATAAAACGCTGCAAAACAAGGTGCTTGTGCGCACACGCAAGAGCAGCTAGTCAGGCGCTTTAAGAATTCTGGGTGAAGTCGAGGACAAAGTCATTGCCGTCCTTGCGTGATATAATCTCGATTTTGCCGTTATGAATCTCGGCTGTTTTTCGCACGATGGCAAGGCCAAGGCCAGAGCCCTTTTTGCCAGAGCTTTCCGGTAATTTTGTAAAGTTTTCAAATAAGCTGCCTTTGAGGTCAATCGGGATTGGTGCTCCAAAGTCGCGGACTATGATTTTCTTTTTATCTATGATGACACAGACCTCTGATTTTGGCGGCGTGTGCTTATACGCATTTTCTACGAGGTTAAGAAGCGCTCTGTAAACCATATCTGGATTGCCATGAATGTATTGGTTTTTACGCTCTTCGCGCAAAGAGATCGGCTTGTCTTGTTCTAGAAAGAGCGGTGCGATCTCGGCGCAGACATCCTTGGCGATGTCGTTGAGAGAGATTTTGCTCATCTCCGGTTTTTCAATAACATTAAGCCTTGAGATATCAAGCATCTGTGTAATCAAACGGTTCATAGATTGGATGTCTTGATCGAGCATTTCAGCTTCTTTCCTGTCGGAAAGTTTCGATATACGCGTTTTCAGGATGGAAATCGGTGTGCGCAGCTCATGCGCGGCATTGGCGATGAAAAGCTTTTGTGTTTCCGCACTTGCCTCAAGTCTGGCCAGTGACTGGTTCAGGCTTTTGAAGAGCGGTCGAATTTCCGAGTGAACGCTTTGCTCGTCCAGACGGAAGGACAGATTGTTGTATTCCAGATCTTGCGCTTTACGTGCAGCTTTTAAGACCGGACGCAAAGTCAGCCTGAATATCAGGATGACAACAATGGCCTGAAATATCAGCAGCGGCAAACCATAGATAAGCAGGTTCTTCTCAAAATCAGCTTTGAGTGTTTTGATAAGGGTCGAGAAATCTTCTTCATGCTCAATGACGTAAAGAGGATATATGTTGCCTTCAAAAAGATAATCATATTTCAGGCCGGAAAACCGCCGGCCTTGTGAATCTATATAGTCAAAATAGTGTTTCCCGCCTTGCTCGAAGGTGTCTTTTACCATCGATGTCTGGAAATTGTCAGAGTGGAATAACAATTCGAGCCGTGAATTAAAGACAGCATATTTACTCAGTTTATTTTTCTTATAGTAATCCTGCACGCTTTCAGGCAGGTCGAGCTCGAACTGGCCGCGCCAATTATATTCAATATAGGAGGCAAGCTGCCTTGCATGGTTGAGCAGGTTTTGTTGTGCGATGGCATCTGTGATCTTGTGCATCTGAAAGAAGATCACAGTCCCGAGGATAATCATGATTAAGAAGGTCGTGAGGAAAACATAGGTAAGGACAGCGAGCTGGAGTGAATTCGACAATGCCTTCATGCGGCCTCTTCACTGTCTTGTTTGATAACATAGCCAATGCCGCGCAATGTTTTAATCTTGGCGGTTGATCCGGCTTGGTCGAGTTTCTTGCGCAGGCGGTGCAATATAACCTCGACAGAATTGTGCGAGCCTTCTTCGTTGTTGCCGTAAAGTGCTGTGAGCAATGTGTCTTTGCTCAGCACGCGCCCGGGCAGGCGCATCAGGCGCTCAAGCGCTTGCTGTTCTTTTGCCGACAGGGTGAGGATTGTCTCACCTGCTCGAATAAGGCTTTCAGCTGGCGAGAAAGATAAATTACCGACGGTAAAGACGGTTTTTGTTGTATCGTTGGGACGACGGTTCAGGGCAAAGATTCGTGCGATCAGCTCTTCGACATCAAAGGGTTTGACGAGATAATCATCAGCGCCGCTATTGAGACCCTGGACTTTGTCGCCAAGCCCGTCTTTCGCTGTTAAGACAAGTACGGGGAGCTTTACACCCTCATCGCGCAGGATTGTAAGCAGTTCGAGGCCTTCCATATCCGGAAGGCCACGATCAAGAATGACCAGATCATGAGCTTCGACGTCGATTACATCCAGCGCTTCCTCACCGCTAAAGGCCTGATCGACCTTTATGCCTTTATCGGAAAGCTGTTCGACAATCAGAGAGCTAAGCTCCTCATTATCTTCGACTAAAACTACGTTCATATTCGCTCATTTCTTGGCATTTCTTAGCTTTCGCCTGTTTTATCAGCTATTGGCGGTGCTATAGTTTTGTCCGCCCTGAATGTAATTAAGCATAAGATAGTTTTCATTTTGCATCTGGTTATAGCTGCTCATGATATCTTGTCCTAAATCATGCAGAGAAACTATTCCATAGAGTTTGCTGCCATGCAAGACAGGCATGAATGACCATTGATAGGCCAGCATAGCCTCATATGCATCCTTGATGCTTGTACCGCTTTGGACAAAAGGCGGGTCGATCTGCATTACATCATATAAAAGAACGTCTTTTGGGTTAAGGTTTTGGCGTAATACATATTTGGTGAAGTCACCACGCGTGAAAATGCCGGCGAAATGCTCGCCACATTCAACTCCGATGATGTCTCGACCTTTGCTTTCCATCAGCCCCAATGCGTCATAGACATTTGTACTGCCCTGAGCGTGCGGAGATTTAGTTGGATCAGTCACTGTCGCAATTGTTTTATTCAAGATACACATATGGTTGTCTCCTGTTAGTGATTGTCTTACGGCGTCTGTCTTTACCGGTTGCAAGCCGGCCTTAATAGCGGCGGATGTCGATACGATCAAAAGGGCCGGTCGATTTCTCCGCACTTTCTTTCAAAGCTTTTAAATCCATCAGAAGTTCCGCCAAGTGAGAATCAAAACCTTCATGTTGGCTTCTTTCTTCATCAAGCATGGCTTCGATGACCAGAACGTCTTTTGTTTTGGGATAGCCGCGAAAGTCCTTTTTGATATACGCATTCTTTACGAATGGGTGGTTGATTTTGGCGGGTGTAAACTCTTGTGTTCCGAACATGGCAAACCTCCTTTTTTAAATTTGGCCTTTGTTCATGATTCAATGATGGAGGCTTTAACTTGCACAAAACTTACAACTTTAATTTTTTGTGAGAGGATAAAAAAACCGCCCCATATAGGGGCGGTAAAAAGGGAACAGGGAGGTCCCTTGCGGGACAAGTGTGTAAGGATGGGAGGCCTTACATCTCCAAGATTGTCACACGAACCTTATACGAAACTTACAGGCATAAATAAATTTGACAGGAAGTAGCATTTATTCACCAGCATATAATGCCCAGTAAATGCCACGCCAATTAGCGGGGAGGAAATTGATAAAAATATCAATGTCTTACATATTTTCTTGCTTTATTTGGCCGATGCTGTCATAAATCGCCACAACAAGTCGTTTGGCGATGATGCTCTTTATATAAAGTCAGAGCTTTTGCAGGGTGTTTTGCGGCACTATATTTGACCGCGAACCGTGAGCTTTAAAATTCACCTTCCTCTCATCAAGTTCAGTTTTATCGAACAGTACCTCATATCGAACGAAAAACATTTGGCAAACCGCAGGAAGTGTTCCTCGCGGTATGGCCTGTAACTTTGAAAGACGAAGAAAAACCATGCAAAACTTTGAAAGCTTGGGATTACACCCTGTACTCGAAAAATCCCTTAAACATATGAAATACGAAACGCCGACGCCAATTCAGGCTCAGGCTATCCCTCTTGCCTTGGAAGGCCATGATATTATGGGGACGGCGCAAACGGGAACGGGTAAAACTGCTGCATTTGCTATTCCCTTGATTCAGAAATTGTTAAGCAATCCTAAGGGATCAGCCCTTGTCCTAACACCAACGCGTGAGCTGGGTAAACAAATCATGGATATCATGCACCAGCTTCTAGGCCCGAAATCCGAGATTAAAACCGCCTTCATCATTGGTGGTGAAGCAATGGGCAAGCAGTACCAACAGCTTCGTGCCCGCCCACGTTTGATCGTTGGTACACCCGGCCGTATCAATGACCATCTTGAGCGCGGCTCGCTTAAGCTCAATGACACGACATTTCTCGTTCTTGACGAAACAGACCGTATGCTGGATATGGGTTTCACAATCCAGCTTGAGAAAATCTTTAAATTTATGCCTGACCACCGTCAGACATTGATGTTCTCGGCAACGATGCCAAAGAATATTTTGAAGATGTCTGAAAATTATATGCGCGATCCACAGCGCGTGAGCGTCGGCGAGACCAATGTGGTGGCCGCCAAGATCAAGCAGGAAGTTATTAAAATTGACCAAGGTCAGAAATACAAAGAGCTTCAGGTTCAGCTTCACGCACGTGAAGGTTCGGTGATCGTTTTTGTTAAAACAAAGGCGGCTGCTGATAAAATGGCAGTTCAGTTGCGCCGTGACGGGTTTACTTCTGAGGCTTTACATGGTGATTTGCGCCAGAATAAGCGCGATCAGGTGATGCGCAATTTCCGCAAAATGAATTTCCGTATTTTGATTGCGACGGATATCGCGGCTCGCGGTCTTGATGTTCCGCATATCGAGCACGTGATTAACTATGACCTACCACAAGTTGCCGAAGACTTTATTCACCGCATGGGGCGTACAGCCCGCGCCGGTGCAGAAGGTCAGGCGATCAGCTTTGTATCCCACCAGGACGGCCGTAAATGGCACGCGATTGAGCGTTTGATTAACCCGGATGCCAAGCCGGAAAGATCCTCTGGCGAGCGTAAGGGCAGCGGCAAACCTCGTCGTTTCCGTCACGGAGCCAAAAGCAGCGGTAACGGCAATGGTAACAGCAACGGAAAAGGTAACGGTTTCGGTAAGAGAAAGTTCGGCGGTAATGGCGGTAAGCCAACAGGTGCCGAGGCCGGTAAACCGAAATTTGGCGGTAACGCTAAATCCGGTGCGAACGGGAAGCCCTCTTTTGCGAAGAGCAAAAAGCCATTTCACCGCGGTCAGAAGAAAAAAGCAGCGGCATAAAAGTCAGCTTATTTAATGCATATATACCCAAGGCATCATCAGACGCCTTGGGTATTTTCATATTTAACTAAATTTTTATGAATTGGCTTTATGCTGAATATTGAAACAGGAGTTTCAATAGTTTCATAAATGCCTTAGGAGAAATAATGATGAAATCACTATTCTCGGGTCTGGGGGGACTGAATAGGCAAAAGAGCGCATCAGAGTTAAAGCACACACTGGCTGCTTTGAATAAATCCATGGCTGTGATTGAGTTTGACCTCAACGGCAAAATATTGGATGCAAATCATAACTTTTTATCAGTTATGGGCTATGCGCTAGAAGAGATCGAAGGAAAACACCATAGTATATTTGTCGAGCCACAATATCGAGAAAGCGAAGAGTATCTGGATTTTTGGGCATCGCTGAGAAAGGGCAATTTCTTTAGCGCCCGATATAAACGTTATCACAAAGACGGCAGCGAGATTTGGATCGAGGCCACATACAACCCCGTTAAAGATGCAAAGGGACGTCCCTATAAGGTCGTGAAATTTGCAAGTGATGTTACAAACGCAGCAATGGAGGAGTCCGAGCTGGCAGGCGTTAATGCGGCTATTAATCGTGGTCAGGCTGTGATCCATTTTGATCTGGACGGTAATATTCTGGATGCTAATGACAATTTCCTTAAAACGATGGGCTATGCGCTAGAAGAGATCCAAGGAAAACACCACTCTATGTTTGCCGAACCTGAATTTGCCAAAAGTCACGAATACAAAGATTTTTGGTCAAAACTTAAGGATGGTCAGTTCTTTGCGGCGCAATATAAGCGTATAGGCAAGGGGGGCAAAGAGGTTTGGATCGAAGCCTCTTATAATCCGATTTTCGATCGGGACGGTAAACCGTTCAAGGTTATAAAATTTGCAACCGACCTAACCCCGCGTAAGGAAGAAAACAAGAAATTGGCACAAGATTTCGAAAATAACGTATCGTCACTTGTGCAAGTAGTGGCAACATCTTCGACGCAAATGCAATCTACCTCACAGACATTGGCAGCTTCTGCAGAGGAGACCAGCGCGCAATCGGAAACAGTTGCCGCGGCGACTGAAGAGTTATCATTGTCGGTGAACGAGATATCACAGCAAATCGATAATTCGGTCAAAATAGTTGCAGGTGCGGTTAAAGAGGCACAAAATTCTGAAGAGCTTGTTTCTGGCTTGGTCGCTGCTGCGACGAAGATCGGAGAGGTAACAGAGCTTATTTCAGATATTGCAAACCAGACAAACTTGCTGGCGCTTAACGCAACTATTGAGGCGGCGCGCGCCGGGGAGGCCGGAAAGGGGTTCGCGGTAGTGGCTTCGGAAGTTAAGGCCTTGGCGGCTGAAACGGCAAGGGCAACCGAAGAAATATCCGCTCAGATAAATGATATTCAGGTGGCTAGTCAAACGACGGCAAAATCAATTGCTATGATTACGAGCACGATTTCCGAGGTCAACCAAATCTCGACATCTATCTCCGGCGCTATCGAACAGCAAACAGCCGCAACTAAAGAGGTGTCTTCTAATATCTCCGGTGTTCAGGTTGCTGCCAATGAAACGGGTGAGGCCGCAGTTGTGGTTTTACAAGTTTCAGAGGATCTGACGATGCGCTCCGAGGAATTGTCAAACCGTGTCTCTGATTTCTTGTTACAGGTTCAGGCAATGTAGAGCCGTGCGCGCAAATGTTTATGTTTCTAGCGGAACAATAAGAGTGGCACCTTGCAGGATTTGATAAGCGAAGCGGTTGTACTGCCCAAGAACAGGCTGCGCATTCTGGAATGGCTATAGGCGCCAGTGATAAGGATGTCGATAGCATTTTCTTGTACGTAGTTAGTGATTGCTTCATCTGGATGCGCGGCTTTGATGTGCGTAATTTTGACACTCAAATCCGCAGCACTTAGGGCGGCTTCGGCAGTACTTGTATCAATGGCGGTTTTATCATCAACAGCAAGAAGATGCCCTTCCATGTCTTTTAGAAGAGGGGATTTACTGATGAAATCAATAGCTTTGCTGACGCTTTCTTTGCCGTCATAGGCAATTAGGTAACGCTGCATATCGCGTCGGATAGTGGAGACAACAAATAATGGTTTATGGATTGCGCGCGCCGTTTTCTCGAGATTGGCACCAAGATAGGCTGATTGCGTATCGGCGTGTTCGCCGCGTTTGCCGATAAAGATCATATCGTAATCTGGTTCCAGCTCTTGAATGGTTTCAACTAAAGAGCCGCGACGATGAATCATGTTGATGTGCTCGATCCCTGCCGCGCGCAAAAGCGCCTCGCCATGTTCTAATATCAGCCTGCCTTTTTGCTGGTCGAGCTGGGCGCGCTGTTCATCGACTTGCGTTAATTTATCTAAAAGATCGCTTCTTGCCCCCAGTCCGATTGAGCCGGTATGTTCGGGCATTGAAGCCTGATAATCCGAATGACGGCGCAAAACGTGCAAAAGGTCAATTTGAGCATTGAGTTTCTTGGCAACCCACGCCGCATCGGCACAGATATTATCGGCATAGGCCGAGCCATCAATACAAACAAGTAATTTAATCGGTGAATGCGTTTGTTCGTGTGACATCTCGGTTTCTCCTTAGTGATTATCTATGAGTTCCATAGCGTTTTCTTTATCGTGAACGGCCAAACGATCAACGATTGTTTTGCTTGCCTCATTCATGCCGATAAGCTCAACCTGCGTTCCTTCTCGGCGAAACTTTAATACGACTTTGTCCAACGCGCCGACAGCGGATAAATCCCAGAAATGCGCATGGCTGACATCAATTGTAACATGGCTAATGACTTCCCTGAAATCAAAAGCGTCTGAAAATTGCGCTGAAGAGGCAAAGAAAAGCTGGCCATAAACTGTGTATATGCGCCGTTTCCCATCATCGCTTAAAGATGATTTAACATCGAGTAATTGCGCGACCTTGCGGGCAAAGAACAAAGAGCTCATCAAGACACCGACAAAGACTCCCATTGCCAGATCATGCGTCCATACAACAACAATAACGGTTGTAATCATCACAAGGCTGGCACTTTTGGGATAGGTACGTAAATTTGTAATGGATGACCAGCTAAATGTTCCGATTGAAACCATAATCATGACAGCAACCAGCGCCGCCATCGGGATCTGCCTGACCCAGTCGCCTAAGACCAGAATAAGAAAGAGGAGGAAGAGCCCTGCTGATAGAGTCGACAATCTCCCGCGGCCACCGGATTTAACATTAATGACGGATTGGCCGATCATTGCGCATCCGGCCATGCCGCCGAAAAGTCCAGCCACGATATTGGCAATGCCCTGACCTTTACATTCGCGGTTCTTATCGCTGGGCGTGTCGGTCAAGTCATCGACGATTGTTGCTGTCATTAAGGATTCCAGCAAGCCAACAGCAGTGAGTGTCAAAGCATAGGGCAGGATAATCAGAAGCGTATCAAGAGTAAGCGGGATATCGGGAAACAAAAAGACCGGCAAGGTCGAAGGTAGCTCACCCATATCGCCAACAGTACGTAAATCCATATTAAAACCAATGCTGATGGCAGTTAGTACGATAATGCAGATAAGCGGAGAGGGCACAGCCTTTGTAAAACGAGGTAGGATATAGATAATAGCAAGACCTGCGGCGACCATAGCGTACATCAATGGACCTGCGCCGTTAAATTCAGGGAGTTGTGCCATAAAGATCAAAATTGCCAAGGCATTAACAAATCCCGTTACAACTGAGCGTGATACAAATCGCATCAGCGAGCCGAGTTTAAAAATGCCGGCCAGTATTTGGAACGCCCCTGTAAGGAGCGTGGCCGCCAAGAGATATTGCAATCCGTGCTCTTTGACTAGTGTTACCATCACAAGTGCCATAGCGCCTGTGGCGGCTGATATCATGCCGGGGCGTCCACCTGTGAAGGCGATAGTGACAGCGATACAAAACGAGGCATATAGTCCGATCTTAGGATCAACCCCTGCAATAATGGAAAAGGCGATGGCTTCGGGTATCAGGGCAAGAGCCACGACCATACCGGCCAGTAAATCATTCCTGACATTACCGAACCAAGTCTGTTTCATATGTTCTATAAATGATGCACGCATAAGATGGCTGCTTCCTTTTATATTGGGCTGATGTTTCTTGATGGTCTTTTAGATAAAAGAGCTAGCAAATAACGTTTGAATTGTTTTGCGCACTATAAGCGTTATGTCAGGTGAGACAAGAAAAAACTTGGAAACAATAAGGGTCGAGAGTGACTGTTTGATTATTTTTTCGCCTGAAGACAGATTTATTTACAGCTTGCGGGGTTTTTATTTAGCGGCGAATGCCCTATATAAAGGGGATAAGAAAGGTCCGGGTGGTCATGCTAAAGAAGTTTTTGGTTGGTTTTGTTGTAGTGGGAATAGCAGCGGGCGGAACATGGTATTACTTAAATGAAGTAAAAAATACATCAGGCGCAGCACAAGCAGCACCGAAACAGCAAGGCGGCGGGCAACAACAGCAAGCCCCTGTTGACGTTGCTTTTATCGAATTGCGCGAAGTGGTGCTGGACAGAAATATTGATCTGCCCGGACGTGTTGTCTCTTACCAGGTTGCAGAGATTCGCCCTCAGGTCGGCGGCATTGTTCTATCACGCTCTTTTGAGGAGGGATCTTTCGTCGAGAAAGGTCAACAGCTTTATCAAATTGATCCGGCGCGTTACGAGGCAGCATATGATGTCGCAGTTGCGAGCTTGAAAGATGCCCAAGCCCGTAAGCGTAACGCACAGAACTTATCTGACCGTCTCAAAGGTCTGGTGGATATTAATGCGGTCTCTCAACAGGAATATGATGATGCGCAGGCAGCGCTCGATCAGGCCAAGGCGGCTGTGGCTTTGGCTCAGGCGCAGGTAAAAACGGCCAAGATTGATCTTGATTATACAAAAGTATACGCGCCAATCTCGGGTTTTATCAGCCCTAGTAATGTGACCAAAGGCGCATTGGTCACAGCCCAACAGGAAACACCGCTTGCAACAGTAAGACAACTTGATCCTGTCTATGTCGATTTGTCTCAATCAGTGGCGAAAGCACGTAAATTACAAGAACAAATGATGACCTCTAAGCTCGAAGATAATAAGACCCGCTATGCGGTTCAGCTTTATATCGGTGATGGGGACAGGCTATATCCGCAAACAGGAACTTTGGATGCTACTGATCTTTCGGTTGAGCCTTCAACGGGGGCTATCCGTTTGCGCTCGGTCTTCCCTAATCCGGATCGTCTGTTGTTGCCGGGAATGTTTGTCCGCGCATCGATCGCTGATCTTGGTCGTGGCAAAGACATTATCGTTCCGCAAAAGGCCGTAACTGTCGAGCCTTCGGGTGAGAAAACAGTCTGGCTGATCGGTGAAGGGGATACGGCGCAAAAGCGTACAGTTGTCACAGGCGCGGCTTATGAAGGTAACTGGATTATTCATGAGGGACTTCGAGCCGGTGAGCGCGTGATTGTTGAGGGGACAATGACATTATATCCCGGCGCTAGCCTGAAGCCACAGGCTATGGCCGGATTTTATGAAGATTACGATAATTCTCAAGAGGCCGAGCCTTCAGAAGATAAGCCGCAGGAGCGCTAATCCATGTTTTCAAATTTCTTTATCTCAAGACCGATTTTCACATGGGTTCTTGCCTTCTTTGTGATGGGTTATGGATTATTTTCCGCCTCTCAATTGCCGATTGAGCAATATCCGAATATCGCGCCGCCTAAGGTCTCTATCAGTGCGACTTATCCGGGCGCGTCTGCGCAAACGCTAGAGAATACCGTAACACAGGTGATCGAGCAGAACCTGACAGGAATTGATAATCTGCGCTATATTCAATCACAAAGCTCCTCCTCGGGACAGGCGACAGTCACACTGACTTTTGAGCCGGGTACGGATCCTGATATTGCGCAGGTGCAAACACAAAACAAGGTCTCGCAAGCGCTTTCGTCCTTGCCGACAATTGTTCAAGAGCTCGGCGTGCCGGTTGAAAAAGCAGGTGGCAGTTATTCCCTGATCGTCGGTTTCTTTTCCAAAGACGATTCAATGGACCGGAATGAAATCTCGGACTTTCTCTCTTCCAATATTCAAGAGCCGTTGAGCCGTGTAAGCGGTGTTGGCCAGATTATGACATTCGGCCCTGAGCACGCTATGCGCATCTGGTTGAACCCTGAGAGTATGAATAATTTCTCGATCACAACGATGGATGTGGTCGCGGCGATCGAAGAGCAAAATGTTCAGCTCGCCACAGGTGAGATCGGTGGAGCGCCCGCAGTTAAGGGGCAACAGATCAATGCGACGATCACAGCGCAGTCTTTGCTTTCGACGCCTGAACAATTTGAATCGATCCTTTTGACTGTGTCCGAAGATGGTGGCCGTGTCACACTTGGTGATGTAGCGCGTATTGAGATCGGCGCGGAAAGCTATAGCATCATTGGGCGCTGGAACCGCAAGCCCGCATCGGGTATTGCAATCGAGCTTGCACCCGGCGCAAACGCGCTTGAGACGATCAAAGCCGTAAAGCAGCGTGTAGAAGATTTCGGCTCTATTATCCCTGACAGTTTAGAGGTGGTATATCCGATTGATGTCGCGCCCTATATCGAGACATCCATTAAGAATGTGGTTCTAACGCTGGTTTTCGCAATTGTTCTGGTTGTTTTGGTAATTTATGTGTTTTTGCAAAATGTGCGAGCGACCTTTATTCCTGCGATTGCTATTCCGATCGTACTCTTGGGGACGTTGGGTGTATTCACGATACTGGGTTTCTCGATTAACATCCTGACGCTTTTCGCATTGGTTCTTGCGATTGGTATGTTGGTTGATGATGCGATTGTTGTAACCGAGAATGTTGAATCCAAACTTGAGGAAGATCCTGATCTTGATCCCAAAGAGGCTGCTGCGACCGCGATGCAGGAAATTACCGGCGCTTTGTTAGGGACAACGATTGTGATCTGGGCTGTGTTTTTGCCGATGTCATTCTTCGAAGGCTCGGTGGGGGTTATCTACCGCCAGTTCTCATTGACGATCTCGGCGGCAATGGCAATTTCTTTGCTTGTGGCTTTAACGCTTTCCCCGACATTATGCGGTTTGATCCTTAAGGGCGGAAAAAAGCCTAGTGATAAAGGCTTCTTCGGATTGTTTAACCGCGGCTTTACAGCCCTGCGCGGCGGCCATCGCTGGGTCATGGACAAGACCTTAGAGAACAAAGTGATTTTGCCGGTTATCTTTTTCGCACTGATTGGCGCGACTGTTTTGCTCTTTGCGCGTGTGCCGTCTTCTTTCTTGCCGGAAGAAGATCAGGGCCGGATGTTTACTTTGATGAGCGGCCCGCCCAGCAGTTCTCTGGAACAGACGATGGGCAAGATCGAAAAGATGGAAGACTTTTACCTCAATGACGAAAGCGACGCTGTGGAAGGGATGTTTGCCGCCGGAGGGTTTAGTTTCTCGGGGCAAGGGCAAAATGTCGGGATTGCCTTTGTGAAAATGAAAGATTGGGATCAGCGTGGCGAAGGCCAAAGCGTGTTCAAAGTCTCCGAGCGTGCTTTTATGTCATTGTCGCAGATCAGAGATGCGATGTTTTTCCCGATTGTTCCTCCGCCCGTAAGTGCTTTGGGGAATGCCGGCGGTTTTGAATTCCAGTTATTGGATCGCACAGGCCTTGGAAATGCGGCTTTGGCAGAGGCGACCAATCAGTTTCTTGCCAAGGCAAATCAAAGCCCGCTTTTAACGGCTGTACGCTTTAATGGTTTGGCCGAAAGCCCGCAATATAACCTCAATATCGATGCGGTTAAGGCGCGCGCGCTGGGTGTGCCGATTGCGGCTATTAACCAAACGCTCAGCGCGGCGCTGGGTGGCTCTTATGTGAACGACTTTCTGGATAAGGGACGTGTGAAGCGGGTTTATGTTCAGGCAGATGCGCCTTATCGAATGTTGCCTGATGATATTGACGATTGGTATGTTCGCAATAATAGTGGCGAGATGGTTCAGCTTGCGGAGCTGGTAAGCGGCTCATGGAGCTATGGCTCACCGAAATTGACGCGCTTTAATGGGAGTTCCTCACGCGAGGTTCAGGGGTCAACCGCAGAGGGGGTCAGCTCGGGAGAGGCATTGGAAGAAGTGCTCAAAATCGCCGAGAGCCTACCCGAAGGTATTGATGTTGCATGGACGGGTCTGTCTTATGAAGAAAAAGAGTCCGGAACAAATACATTGGTTTTGTATCTGGTATCGGCGCTGGCCGTATTCCTAATTCTGGCCGCCTTGTATGAGAGCTGGGCAATCCCTGTCTCAATCATGTTGATTGTCCCCTTTGGTATTTTCGGGGCTGCACTTTCGACATGGGCGACAGGTCAGGCAAATGATGTTTATTTTCAGGTTGGTTTGTTGATGGCAATCGGTCTGGCTGCCAAGAACGCTATTCTTGTCGTTGAATTTGCAAAGAACAACTTTGAGGCAGGCCAAAGTGCTTTTGAGGCAGCGTATCAGGCCGCGACCCAGCGTTTTAGACCGATCTTGATGACATCACTGACCTTTATTCTGGGTGTTATGCCGCTTGCTTTTGCAACGGGGCCGGGCTCGGGAGCGCAAAACTCGATCAGTATTGGTGTGCTTGGCGGGATCATCTCGATCACATTCTTTGTTGTGTTTTTCGCACCGTATTTCTTTATCTGGGTATATCGCTTTTTCAAACATGATGAGGTTCAAGAAAGCCGTCAGAAGCGTTTGGAAGAAGGGCAGGAGGGCTAATGATAATAATAAGACCCGCAACCATCAGCCGCAAACGCGTTAAGGCGCTTCTTGCCTGTACAGCCGTGACCGTATTATTGGGGGCGTGTACGCTTGCGCCTGATATGAAAAAGGTGGAAACGAGCCTGCCGCAAGATTACCCTGTTGAGGTCTCTTCCGAGGTGGCGGCTGCTGACGCCCAGGTTCCGAAGCTGAGCGAGATAAGCTGGCAGGATTATTATAAGGATGACGCTTTGCGCAGTCTGATCGAGATCGGGCTTGCCAATAATAATGATGTAAGATCTGCCGCTTTGAGGATTGCCGAAGCACGAGCCCTATACGGTATTGAGGAAAGTGCCTTGCTGCCTTCATTGGATGCGGACGGAGCTTATACGCGTCAAAAGACAAATGCCATTGGCTTTACGCCGAATGGAGGCTCGAGCAGTTTTATCTCGGAGAGCTATCAAGTAAATTTCGGGATTACAGCGTATGAGCTGGATTTCTTTGGTCGTATTCGCAGCCTCAAAGACGCTGCCCTGAACGAGTTCTTCTCGACACAGGCGGCTCTTCAAACTGCACGGTTGACGCTTATATCCGATATTGCCACGGCCTATACATCCTTGCGCACCAATCAGGCGCTTTTAAAACTGGCTGAAGAGACGCTTGCGACAAGGCAGGATTCCTTTGACCTCATAAGTCGCAGAACAGAGGCAGGTGTGGCCACTGATCTTGAATTGGCACAGGCTGAGTCTTTATTGCTTCAGGCACGTGTTGATATGCATGAGTTTATCGACAGTGCCCAGCGCGATAAGAATGCCTTGCGGGTTTTGATCGGTACGCCGGATAAAGACCTCGATTATGATTTGCCGCGATGGGGTGGATATTTCCCCGATATCATGGCCGACATAAAGGTTGGAATGCCATCCGATCTTTTGACCTCAAGACCGGATATCATGGCGGCTGAATACAGGTTATATGCGGCCAATGCCGATATTGGCGCAGCGCGTGCGGCGTTCTTCCCAAGCTTGTCTCTTACCAGTACGGCCGGTTATTCCTCGGGAGAGCTGCGTAATTTGTTCGAGAGCTCGTCTCAAGTCTGGCGGTTTGCACCGCAAATCAGCCTGCCGATATTTACGGCCGGGCGTTTGAAGAACAATTTAAGTCTGAGCGAGGTGCGCAAAGAACTGGCTGTGGTTGAATATGAGGATACAGTAGAGCAGGCTTTCCGTGAGGTCTCTGATGCGTTGAGCACAGCCGCCACTGTTGATGCTCGCTTTATTGACCAGAACGCGCTGGTGCAAACAGCCGAGAAGCGCCTTCTTCTTAGCGAAAAGCGCTATGAGGCAGGAATCGAGAGCTATCTGGCTGTGCTGGACGCTAAGCGTGAGCTTTATACCGCCAGACAAAATGAAATCCGCATCCGGAGTGCAAAGGCGACCAACCGCATCAATCTCTTCCGTGCTGTGGGTGGCGGCGCTCTCTGATAACGCGGTTGTGACGGGCTTTTAGGTTCTAGGCCTTGGGTGCTTCATCAAAAAGCGCGCAAAGATCGGCATGGCCAAAGCCGTTGAAATTCGTGCGCATTCCAAGTGAGTATGCTCCCATATCATGAACTTCGATCCAGTCGCCGGCTCGGATAGAGGATGGCAGCATAAACGGCCCTTCCATCATATCCAGAGAGTCACAAGTCGGCCCAGCAAGACGGAACGGCATCGTCGCCAGCGGAGCTGTTGTATCTTTGCTGTCTGCGCTTTGGGGCGCTGTTTGCTCTGTGATATGTGTGACCCGGAATTTTGCCTTTACCAGCGGGCCTGCGTCAAAAAGGCCGCCATAGGTGCCGTCATTGATATAGAGCAGGTCGCCCTTGCGGTGTTCAACACGAACGATAAGAGAGGCACAGCGTGCGGACATATAGCGCCCAGGCTCACAGAGCAGCTCCATATGCGATAAATTATGATGTGCCAAGGCACGTTGGATGGAGGTGACAAAATCACAGAGTGGCGGAACGCTCTCATCATAGGCGACGGGGAAGCCGCCTCCGACATTGAGGCAATCAACCTTGACGCCGCTGTCTCTTATGATTTTGGCAGCCAGCTCTATGGCTCTTTCATAGGCGGATGTATCGGTGGTTTGTGTGCCGACATGAAAGCTCAAGCCGAGCTTTTGCGCGACCGTCGCGCATTCTTTCAAGAGGTTTATACACTCACAAGGAGATGCCCCAAATTTACTTGAAAAATCAATTGCGGCCTTGTTGTTCTTTGGTGGGCACATACGCACATACAAAACCAGATCTTGTGCCAGTTTTGTGTGAAGCATGATCTTGAACAGCTCGTCCTTGCTATCGAGGACAAAATGTCTCACCCCATATGTGAAATAGGCCTCTTTAATCGCCTCGGGCGATTTGATTGGGTGCATGAAATACAGTGTGGCATTGGGAACAAGCGATTTGATAAGGCGTACCTCTTCGATGGAGGCTACGTCAAAGTCGCGCATTCCGGCCTTGGCCAGTTCCTTAATCACATAAGGGGTTGGGTTTGTTTTCACGGCCAATAATGATTTGCCCGGAAAGGTAGAGAGGAAATGTCTGGCCGTATCCGCGAGGATATCGGGACGCAACACATAAAGCGGCGCGCTTGGTCGCAACTGTTTGACCAGTGCGGCAACGTCATGTCCGTAATAGGTCGTAATGCCTGAATTGGCGTGTGCAAAAAACTGTGAGGATGAGTGCTTATAAGCACTCTTGCGAGTGACATAGTTACGTATCA